>JBBRUO010000153.1:0-11217 GCA_038247725.1 Gemmatales bacterium | reverse complement strand
TGACGAGTGGCCCCCCCCGCGCCCCCCCCCCCCCGGCCGGGGTGGCCCGGGGTGGGGCCCCCCCCCGCCGGGGCTGCGGGTTTGTTCTGTCCCCCCCCCCCGGGGCGGGAGGGGGGTTAGGGGGGAGGGGGAATGGTTGCCCCGATCCCCCTCCCCCCTAACCCTCCTCCCGCCAGGGGAGGGGGGACCAGACAATCCCCTCTCCCCCCAGGGGAGAGGGGAACCAACCGCGTCACTCCCCGGCCGGGTGGCGGGGGCCGCGGCGGTACAACTTCTTCAGCCCGACCACCTTCAGGGCGGTCAGGAACAGGATGCGGAGGTCCATCAGCAAGCCCGTCCGGCCGACGTAGTAGCGGTCATAGACGAGCTTGTTCTTGGCGGTGCGGACGCTGCTGTCGGGCGGCAGGTGGATCTGCGCGAACCCGGTCAGGCCGGGCTTCACCGCGTGGCGGATGTCGTACCCGCGGCCGAGCGTGACGCGGAGGTCGTCCACGATCTCCGGCCGCTCCGGGCGGGGGCCGATCAGGCTCATGTCGCCGATCAGCACGTTCCACAGTTGCGGCAGTTCGTCCAGGTGCAGAACGCGGAGGACGTGGCCGAGCGGGGTGATGCGGCGGTCGCCCTTCACGCTCCACTGGATGCCGGTCACCTTCTCGCAGTCGTGGAACATGCTGCGGATCTTGTAGATGGTGAACACCCGCCCGCCGCGGCCGACGCGGGTCTGGCTGTACACGGCCGGGCCGCGGGAGGTGATTTTCACCAGCGCCATGCTGACGAGGATCAGCGGCAGGGCGGGGACGGCGATCAGCACGGCGAGGGCGTAGTCCACGGCCCCCTTGAGCGGGTACGTGGGCCGCACCGGGACCGACGCCGGGCGGGCGGGGGCCCGCTTGACGGGGAGGGGAGCGGGGCGGGTGCTCAACGCGGTCCTCGCCGCGACTCGCGGGTGTTGGGTGCCGGGCGGGCTGGCGGTTTTCATCGAGCGAGATCCCTCTTCAGGTGAGAACCGAGTCCTACGGGCGGGGCGGGTCAGCGGGCGATCACGGCGGCGTACTGGCCGAAGGCGTCGGCGACGGCGGCGCGGACGGCGGGCGAATCGGGCACGTCGGCGGCGTCCGGGGCGACCGGCGTCACGACGTACAGCTTGTACAGTTCGGTGCCCTGGGGCGACGCGAACCACGGCACGAACGCGAACCGGGGGTTCTTCGGCACCACCCACCGGCCGTCGGTCGTCCACGCCCAGCGGACCCGCTGGCGGTCCGGCACCCCGCCCTCGCTGGCCTTCTCGAACTCGGCCACGAGGCAGGTGGCGGTGCCGCCGCCGGGCAGGTCGAGGGTCTCTTGCGTCGGCGGGCGAACCGTCTTGTACCCGCCGGCCGGGTAGCACACGTCCGGGGTGTGCGTGGCGACCGCCCCCGACGGCCCGGACGTGACCGACACGACGATCGGCGTGCCGCCGGTGCGGGACAGGTACTGCCGGCAGGTGCAGGTACTCCGCTCCTTCACAGGCATCTCGCTCGGCACCTCGTGAATCGCCCGGTCGCCGAGGCGCAGAACGAGGGCGTGAACGGCGTCGGCCCGCCCCGAGTCCGGGCGGATGGCCGACCAGCGGTGCGTGGTGCCGGCGTGGACGACCGCGCCGGCGATGACCAGCCCACCGCAAAATATCAGCGACACGATGCGCGTCATGGGATGTCGTACTCTTGAAGTTGGGGAGAATTCGCCGCCGCGCCCGGATCCCGGACGCGGACAATCTCA
This sequence comes from Gemmatales bacterium, assembly GCA_038247725.1. Taxonomy (GTDB): domain Bacteria; phylum Planctomycetota; class Planctomycetia; order Gemmatales; family Gemmataceae; genus JALHQU01. Next base: position 9,459 of record JBBRUO010000153.1, on the reverse strand, counting down.
GCACAGGGCCTCGTTCGGAGTGGCCCCCAAATACACGATGCCGGTGAACGGGATCTCCATCGTCGCCACGCGATCCGTCGCCCGCTTGAGCATCGGCCCGCGGGTGTCGCGGTACAGGGCACACAGCAGTACCACCTCGCTCCGCCGCGCCACTTCCACCGACTCGGCCACCGTCAAGAGGGCGTGCCCGTGCAGCACGACGCAGTCGAACGGTTCCTTCAGCCGGTTCAACAGCGCCTCCAGCCGGCCGCCGACGGCCGCTTGTCGGGCGTCGTCCGACCATTTGCCGGCGGCCAGAAAGTGCAGGCCGTTCGGAAGGATTTGAATGGTCTTGCGGAAGTCGGCTTCCCCCCGCAACAGCTCGCACACGCCGACCGCGTTCGGCACCCCGGCGAACGAGTGCAGGCCGGGGTTCCGCAGGTCGAAGTCCACCAGCAGCGCCTTGTACCCGGCCTGGGCGAGGCTACTGGCGAGGCCGAAGGCGGTGAACGCCTTCCCCTCGTCCCCCAGCGCGCTGGTGACGGTGACGGTGCTGGCCCCGCGCGACAGCCACGACTGGACGACGTAGGCCCGCAGCTTGTCGATGGCCTCGTTCACGTCCGCCCGCTTGAGCGGGTCGCGGGCGGTGGCCCCGTCCGGCAGCCACGGCACCACCCCGACCACCGGGGTCTGCGTGGTGCCTTTCAGCTCGCCGAGGGAGCTCACCTTGCGGGCGCGGGTCTCGACCAGCAGCACGCCGGCGGCGACGACGGCGAACCCCATCAGCCCGGCGAAGACGGTGGCCAGGATCTGCTTCTTGGCGTCCACCACTTGCGGGGTGGAGGCGTACTGCGGCTCCTGGTCCGGCGGCGCGTAGCTCTGCGCCGTCACCCGCTTCTGACTCAGTTCGATTTCGAGGGCGATGGCGAGGGAAGTCAGCTTCTCGTACATCTTGTCGTAAGTGTGGATCTCGGTGCTGGCCGGGTCGGCCAGCGGCCCCTTGGCGGCGACTTGGGACGGCGTCACCGGCGGCGGGAGGGATGCGTTCAGCTCCTCGTCGAGTTGCTCCAACTCGCCGACGGCCCGCGCCTTCCGTTTGGCCAGGTCGGTCAGGTTCGCCTGGGCCAGCGTCACCTCTTGCGACATCTTGGCGAACAGCAGTTTGCGGCGGTCGCCCTCGAGGGCCTTGGCCTTGGTCGTCAGGATGGCGTCCGCCTCCTCCCGCGCCGCGTCCGCCCGGAACTTGAGCGCGACCATGGTCGGCGAGGTCGGGTCGTTCACCCGCGCCGAGCGGTCGCGGTACTCGGCCTCGTGCTGGTCGGCGGCGAACTTCGCTTTCAAGTACGCCTCGTCCATCTTGGCCGCGTCGGTGGCGTCAGTTGACACCGGGTCGTCGAGCAACTTCTGCATGGCCGTCTTGGTGGCCTCGATGCCGACCCGCAGCCGCTCCGCCTGGGCGTCGTACTCTGGCAGTTGGTCCCGCACCTTCACTGCCTGCTTGATGAGTTCCGGGAACATGGCCCGCCGGACGTGGTCGGGGGCGGCCGTCGTCCCGCCCGGCGTTCCGATGGCCAGCGGCGGCCCGCCGTCCGGCAGTGAACCTGGGAGTCCGCCCACCCCGTTCGGCCCAGTCTTCTGTTTGATCTTCGTCGCTATCCCGGACACGTGCTTCTCGAGCGCCTCCAGTTGCGACCGCTTCGCCGTCTGCTCCTTTTCGACCACCTGCTCCATGTACGATTTGGACATGGCGTGCACGATGGCCCGCACGTCGCTCGGGTTCCCGCCCCGCATACGCAACGTGATGATCTCCAACCCGTCCTTCGTCTCCACCATCAGTTCCTGGTCGAGGAACTTCATCGGGTCCTTCTGCGCGGCGAGGGTCGCGTTGTCCCGCAGCATCCGCAGCGCGCCGGTGTACACGAGTTCGCGCTTGAACTGCGATGCGGCCGTCGTCAGGTACGTGTTGAACTCGGTCCGCCCTCGGTTCGGGTCGGCGGAGATGTTCGCCGGGGCCGACGCCACCTGGAACAGGGCGTAGCTCTCGTACTTCGGCGGCACCAGCACCCACGCCGCGTAAGCCAGCCCGGCCCCGATGAGCGCGCCGAGGAACAGGATCGTCAGCCAGTGCAGGCGGAGGTACGTCAGCACGCGGACGCCGCCGGACTGGGCGTCCGGGCGGGCGAGGGCGGCGCGGGCCGGCGGAGTCGGCTTGGCCGGGGCCGCGCGGGCGACCGACGGGGCGGCGGGGGCGAAGGTGGGTCCGGTCATGGTGCCCGACTCCGTTCGGGTGTCACAAGTGCCCGTCTCCGGGTGGAGGCGGGGGTTCGAGGGGGATCATCCGGTCGAGCCGCGACCGCGAGAGGGCGGTTTCTTCGCATCCAGGCGAGCCGTCACGAGGTCGCCCAGCGGGGCGGCGGCACCTCGTCGGCGACCGGGTTCACTACCAGTCGCCCCTGCACCCACAGTTGGACGGCCAGCAGCGCCAGGCCCAGCGGCATCATCAGCCAGCCGAACAGGTCGTGCGAGAAGTCGCGGGTGCCCTTGTCGGCGGTGGCCGTGTACACCACGCCGGTGGCGACGATCCGCAGCACGTTCGTCAGCACGGCGATGGGGACGAACCCGAGCAGGATGAAGAACTGCTCGGCCGGCGTCCGCCGCGTGAGCAGCACCGCCCCGACCGCGAACGCCGAGAACGCGACGAGCATCTTCAACCCGCTGCACTGGTCCACGACGCCCAGCGTCACCTCGTCGATGTGGATGACGTTCCCCATCGACACCGCCGGGTAACCGAGGGTTTGCAGGGTGAACGTGCTGGCCGCGGTGGCGAACGTCTTCAGCGGCCCGCCGACGTTCTGCTCGATCTCGTAGGGCAGCGGGATCATGAACAGCAGGAACACCGCCGCCGGGGCCGCCACCCGCGCGAGGCGATACCCGCCGACCGCCAGCACGCCGGCGAACAGCGTGAGCAGGAACGCGAGCACGTCGAGTTGATGGAACAGCAGTCCGCCGCCGAGTAACCGCAACGGCAGGGCCGCGAGGAGGACGCCGGCGGCCGCCAGCGGGCGGGGGGCGGAGGTCATCGAGGTGCCGGCCTGCCACGCCAAGTACAGCAGGTATCCGGAGAATAGCGGGACGAGGAACCCGTGCGAGTACGACGGGTCGTCGATCCACTTCGACACCAGCCAGTCGAGGGTGGGCAGGAACGCCCAGGCGACGGCCGCCGCGACGGCGGCGTACACCGCCGCGCGGCGGCCGACGCCGGCCGGTCGCGGCGGCGGGACGGCGGGCGACGGGCTGGTGATGACGGCGCGAACCGGCTGGTGGGCGGGGGCGACGGCGGGGTGCGGCTTCAGGGTGTCAATCAACATCCGTGTCACCTTCGTGGCGGAGCCGATCCTGGCTCCGGGCGGGGATGTCCGCCGGCGCGGGCCGACGGGAGGAGGGATTCTGACGGATGCCGGGGGGGGCACGCAACCCCAATTGTAAAAAGGTCCGTGGCCGCGGATTTTGGCGGTTCCGGGCGAACCCGGCCCGCCACGGCCGTGGGTGTTGGGTTCCGATACTTACGACCCTGGCGGGCCGGGTTCGCTAAAAGCGGCCGCCGGCGGCCGCTATCATGACCGCAGTCGCCACCCGCCACTCGTGCCGCCCGCCATGATCCTGCTCATCGACAACTACGACTCGTTCACTTACAACCTCGTCCAGCGGTTCGGGGAGTTGTACCCCCGCCTGCCGATGGAAGTCCACCGCAACGACCAGATCACCCTCGACCGCATCGCCGCCATGAACCCGACGCACATCGTCATCTCGCCGGGGCCGTGTTCGCCGAAAGAGGCGGGCATCTCGAACGAGGTGCTGAAGCGGTTCGCGGCGACGGTGCCGACGTTCGGCGTGTGCCTCGGCCACCAGTGCATCGGGCACACGTTCGGCGGCGAAGTGGTGCGGAATGACCGTGTCATGCATGGCAAGGTGTCGCCGATTCACCACGACGGCAAGGGCGTGTTCGCCGGCCTGACCGACCCGTTCGACGCCACCCGGTATCACAGCCTGGTCATCAGAAAGGACACGTGGACGAACCCGGACTTCGAGGTGTCGGCGTGGACGGCCGAGGGCGAGATCATGGGCGTCCGGCACAAGACGTGGCCGCTCCACGGGGTACAGTTCCACCCGGAGAGCTTCCTCACGGTGGAAGGCCCGCGACTGCTGAAGAACTTCCTCGATTTGGCCCCGTGGGAGTGAGTGTCCGTTAGGGTGGTCCGCACTCTCCGAGTGCGGGTCTAGTTCGGCAAAAACAAGACCGCACTCGGAGAGTGCGGACCACCCTAACGCACCGTGACGAAGTCGTTGTGGTTGAGCAGCGCCCCGATCAGGTTTTGCCGCGCCTTCGCCGGCGGGTCCGGGTGCTTCTGCGTTTTCAACACATCCCGCCATTCCGCCAGTGCCGCGCGGCAGGTCGCCAACTCGTCCGCCGTCGGCGCGGTGCCCAACAGCAACTCGAACGCGGTCCCCACGAACGCCCCGTCGTCCACTTTGCCGAGGCGCATTTCCAGCGCCGTCGTGATCGCCTCGGCCGCGCCGATGGCCAGCCGGCTATTCGCCAGCGCGAGCGCCTGTGCGGGTACCACGCTTTGCGTGCGGCGGTAGCAGTCGAGGACGTTGGCGTCGTCGAACTGCGACAGGAACTGGTTGTGGTCGTTGAGGCGCTGGAAAAAGTACAGGCTGCGGCGGGTCGAATTGGCCTGCTCGCCGAGCGGCACCGACGGCCCGCCGAGGGTGAGGTCCAGCTTTCCGCCCAGGTGCAACAGCGAATCGCGGATCGCCTGCGCCTCCAGCCGCGTCGGGTTCTGCCGCCACAGATACTTGTTGTCGGGGTCCGCCTTCATGTTGGCGTCGGCGTTCAACGCGGACGAACTCATACGATACGCGGCCGACGTGACGATCAGCCGGTGCAGGTGCTTTAAACTCCACTTCTTCTCCGCGAATTCCACCCCCAACCAATCCAGCAACTCCGGGTGGGTGGGGGCGGTCCCTTTGCGGCCGAAGTCGAACACCGTCGGCACCAGCGGGGCGGCGAAGTGCCGCATCCAGACGTGGTTCACCAGCACGCGGGCGGTCAGCGGATTGCGGGCGTCGGCGATCCAGTCCGCCAGGGCCGTCCGGCGGCCGCTGCTCGTGGCCGGGAACGGCCGCGCCCGCGAGGCCGCCGACTCCGCGTTGGACTCCGCCGCCTTCACCGCCCCGGCGAGGGGGGTGAACGTTTCGCCCGGCTTTTCCAGGGCTTTCTTCGCCGCGTCGAGCGCCTTCTTCGCGGCGTCCCGCATCTTCGTGGCTTCCGCTTTCTTGCCCGTCGGGGCGGCGGCGAAGTCTCGCTCGCGGAGCCGCAGGGCGAGTTCGGCCGCGCGTAGGGCGACCGTTTTCTCCGCCTTCGCGGCCGCCGCTGCCAGAGCCTTGTCACCGGGGGTTCGCATGGCCGCGACGCGGTGGTCGAAGGCGTCCCGTTCAGCCGTGGCCACCGCCAGCGTCATCTCGGCCGCGTCGCGGCCGGCCTCCATGTCAGCCCGCGACTTCGGCGCGCTGACCGCCCCACCCGGTTCGGTAAGGACGGCCGCTGGCGGCAACTCGCGCAGCTCGAAGCCGGTGAACGCGGCGGTCGCCGAGTGGGTGATGACCACCAGGCGGCCGGCCTTCCGTTCGACCGGCAACCGATAAGCGAGGACGAGCGCGCCGTTCAGCGACACGTTCACCAACTTGCCCCGCACCGCCACGCCCAGCGTCAGCGGTTTGTTCAGCGGGATGGTGGCCGCCTTCAAACTGTCGGCCGGGTAGACGTATTCGCCACCGGCTTTCTTGTGCGCCACTTGCACCTTGTTCCCACCGGCCGACACATACGCCAGCACTTCGTTCCCGCCGCCCACGTCGAACTTCAGGCCGACCGAGCGGTACGGATTCCCGCCAGTGATGGTGAACGTCAACGTCGCCGCGAAGTCGGCCGTGTGGTCAAACTGGCCGTTCAACTCGGACGCCCCGGTGTCGGCCTTCCGCTGTATGAGTTTGCCGTCGGCGTACTTCCACACGCCCGCGCCCGGCGTCCACCGCTTCGGGTCCGCTTTGGCGAACGTGTCGGACACCAGTACCTTCCCCGGCGCGGCCTTCGGCTGCGGGGTGGGGTCGGGCTTCGCCGCCGCCAGCCGCTCTTTCGCGGCCGTCAAGTCCGTGCGGGCCGTCGCCAGTTTGGCGTCGAGTTGCCGCCGGATCGCGTCCAGAATCTCCGGCCGTAGTCCCGGTTGCATGGCGACCGCCGGCAGCGCTACCGGCTCGATCTTCAACTCGTCGAACGCCAGCAATGGTGGCAGACCGGGTAACAGCGGCCGGTTGGTGTCCGGCCGTTTCTCGTCGCCGCGGATGAACTTGAACGTCTTCGCGTCCAGGTTGCAGTCGAACGCGCGGGGGATGCCGGCCTGCGCCGGGTCGAGGTTGCCCGGCATGAAGTCCGTCCGCACCTGATACGGTTCGAAGAACGCCCGCAGTCGGTAGTAATCGAGTTGCGCGATCGGGTCGTACTTGTGGTCGTGGCACTTGGCGCAGTTGAACGTCAGGCCGAGGAACGCCTTGCCGGTGTGTTCGACCGTCTCGTCCAGCCAGGTGTTGCGGTTGAACAGGAAGTATTGGCGGGCCAGGAAGCCGGTGGCGCGGAGCTTCTTCGGGTCGGTCGGGTGCCGCTCGTCGGCGGCCAGCATGTCGCGGATCATCTCGTCGTAGCCGACATCCGCGTTCAGGCTTTCGACGACGTAATCCCGCCAGTGCCACAGGTGCTTCTGGCTGTTCCGTAACTCCTGTCCCAACCCCCACCAGTCCGAATACCGCCAGATGTCGAGGAAGTGCCGGCCCCACCGCTCGCCGTATCGGGGCGACGCCAGTAGTGCGTCCACCCGTTTCTCGTAGGCGTTGGGCGACGTGTCTTTCAGGAACGAGTCGATCTCGGCGGCCGTGGGCGGCAACCCGGTCAGGTCGAGATAAACCCGCCGAAGGAGTAGCCGCTTGTCGGCGGGCGGTTGCGGGCTGAGTCCGTGCGTCTTCCATTTGGCCGCGAGGAATGCGTCGATGGGGTGCGCCGTGCCCGGCGGGACCGGCGGCCGCTTCGGGGCGCGGAAAGCCCAGTGGTCGCGCGGGTCGGGGTCCGGTTCCTCGGCGGCGGGGGCGACCGCGCCGGCGTCAATCCACTTCGCCAGCGTCTCGATTTCCGCCGTTGACAGGTGTTCGCCTTCGCTCGCCGGCGGCATCAGGGCGAACCCGTCGTCCTTCCGAACGTGCTTCAGCAGCAGGCTTTCCGCGCTATTCTTGGGCGTGACGGCCGGGCCGGACGAACCGCCTTCGCGGATGCTTTTGGCGGTGTCGAGTCGCAGGTCGGCCTTCTGTTTGAGCGCCCCGTGGCAGGCGTAGCACCGCGCGGCGAGCAGCGGCTTCACGTCCGTCAGGTAGTCCACCTCGGCGGCGGTGACGGTGGTGGTGGAAGCGAACGCGAGTAACGTGAGCAGGCGCATGGCGGACCCTCGGTTTCGCCGAACTGTTACCCCGCCTGTTCCGCCGGGCGGTCGAGGTCGCGGCCGGCGGCCGACAGCAGGGAGCCGACCGGGGCGAGGTAGCCGACCCAGAACACCAGTTGGTATATGGCCCCGAACATGACGCCGGCCGTCTCGCCGGGCAATCCGGTGAACACCGGCAGGTTCAGCACCATGTCCGCCAGGTTCAGCACCAGCAGCACCCCGGCGACGCAGAGTGCGACGACCGTCCACGCCCGCGCCGACGGCCGGCGGCGGAGGGCCGTCAGCCCGGCCGTCAGGAACACGACCGAGGCGGCGACCATCAGCGCGTGAAGGCCGTGGGTGAACACCCGGTTGCCGGCGGCGACATCTGGCCCCGGCAGCGCCGTCGGGTACACCCGCAGCAGCACCGACGACAGCACCCCGCACACGCTCAGCAGCCCGCAGTACACGAAGTGCAGGGTCGCCAGCGCGACGACGCGGCCGGGGGTGGTGGTCTCCTCGAACCGGCCGTACCCGTCGTCGTAGGGGTTGGCGGGCGGGGCGGTCGCCTCCGCCTCCGCCTCGTCGCCCGCGAGCGGGGCGACCGTCGCGGCCAACGCGACGCGGAAGCGGGTGCCACACCCGTGGCAGCGGACGACCCGCCCGACGTCCCCGGACCGCGCCGCCGGCGGGCGGCGGCAGGTCGGGCACGGGGCGGCCGGAATGGGGCGGTCGGTGGGCGGCATGGCGGGGTCCGTCAGCGGAAGTGGCGGCTGGCTTTCGCCAGCAGGATGCCGTTCGTCACCAGGTAGCCGAGCCAGAAGATCGTCTCGAAGGCGACGACGCAGATGATCGCCGACGTCTCCTCTGGGCCGCCTTGCTGGGGGGCATTACCCAGGTTGATGACCATGTTCACGATGTCCAGCAGGAAGGTGAACGCGGCCAGACCGATAGCGGCGGCGGACAACCCCCACCCCTTCCGCTGGAGCGCGAAGATGCCGGCGAACAGCATCGTCAGGGCGGTGACGAGCATGAACGCGGCGATGGCCACGGCGAGGGGCATGTTCCGATCCGCCCCGCCCATGGCGCGGAAGTCGTCGTCGCCGATGGCCAGCATGATCCCGTTCAGCACCCCGCAGACGAGCAGTAGCCCGGCGTACACGAAGTGCATGACGGCCAGCGCGATGACGCTGCCGGGGGTGCCGCGCCGCCGGCGGTCATCCGGGTATCGGTCGTCGTCGTCATCGCGGTCGTCGTCGTCCTCCTCCCGGTCGTCCGGCCGCGGGCGGAGCGACGACGGCGGGTCGTCTCGGCGTGGGCGAGGAGGCGGCGGGGGTGGCGGGGCGGCCTCCGGGCCGGTGCGGCGGGCGCGGAACTGGGTGCCGCAACTCGGGCACTCGACCAGGTGGCCGAGGTCGGCGACCGACACGGTCAGCGGCGACTGGCAGTTCGGGCACGGGGCCGCTTCGATCAGGTCGTCGTCGGTCGGCATGGCACGGGCCTCAGCGGGTGGGAAGACGGCGGACCTTGCCGAGCAGGATCAGGTTCGTGATGGCGAACGCCAGCCACAGCAGGATGGGGATCAAGATGACGAAGATGGCCTCAGCGCGCGGCGATCCCCGCTCCTCCGTGATGACGACCAGGAACAGTACGACGATACTGAGGGCGTACACCAGTCCCAGCCCGGCGGCCAGGAAGCCGAGGGTGCGGCCGTAGTCCCGCCGTTGCAGCAGGCCAATCCCGGCCGGGATCATCAGTCCGACGCCGAGCAGGTTGCAGACGCCGAAGCCGAGGAACACGAGGCCGGCGTTCTCCGGGCTGCCGAACGGCCCCTGCCCGCCGCGCCCGCCTTCGGACAGCACCATCGTGCCGCTGAACCCGACACAGATCCCCTCAATGAGGGCGACGGCGGCGAACACGAAGTTCATCACCGCCGCGGCGACGGCCGCCCCCTGAC
>JBBRUO010000152.1:0-11267 GCA_038247725.1 Gemmatales bacterium | reverse complement strand
GTTCGAGGAACACCTCGTCGTTGTCGAAGACTCCCGCTTCGACCTCTTCCGTCGCGATCCCTGGGAAGAGGATCGCCGGGTTCTGGACCTGTGGGAGGATCCACACGGGTTGCCCCTCTTCGACCCCCAGGAAGTCGAACTTGCCGGCCGGCCGGTTCACGATCGACGCCGGGAGGAAGCGGGCAATCACGTCGCCGGCCCCGTACTCGATCTCGGTGTCGCTGGCTTCGTCGTGCCTGTGCCAGCCCAGCTCCAAGGCTCCATCATGATAGCCCACGCCGAGGTCGAGTTCACCACTGGAGAAGATAATCGGCCCGGCCTGCGCCGTCGGCGCGGTCACGAAGGCCGCCAGGACAGCCACGACCGCGAGCGAGCGGCCGAATGGGGCGAGAATCGGTTGGAGGAAGGGACGCACGGGATGGTCCTCATCGAGGGGGGGGATGGAACACCGAGTGCTGCGGAATTTTTGTGGACACTCCGAACAACACTCTGGTATTACGGAGTCATAATAAGTGCTTCTGGCGCTCGATGTCCAGTTCACCTGACAAGATTTTTCCCGCCCGGCACGAGACGCTTGGAAACGGACGGCGAACACCCAACCGAACGGAGCCGAAAATGGCGAAACGAAACAAAGCGACCATGGTCGGGTTCAAAGTCGATGACGCCCTTCGGCGGTACCTCTTCGCGCTGCCAAACCGGAGTGAGTTCATCCGCCGGGCGATCCTGACGGCGCTGAGGAGGAGTTGCCCGCTCTGCCTCGGCCAGGGAACGGTGCCGATCCCGATCGGCGAACATTTCGCCCCGATTCTCGACGCGAACAGCCGGGTCGCGTGCCACCGCTGCGGCCGGACGGAGCGGATACCGACCGAAGCCGAGACAGCCGACGAGCAGACCCGCCGGAGTCGGACGCGGTTCCTGGACGGCGGGACGTTCTACTGCGCCGACTGTCTCGACCAAGACGCCGAGTGACCTCGACGGGTGGTCAACGAGATGTCGCCACCGCTGACGTGGCCCGACGGATCGCGACAATCGCCGAGCACGCGGCGAACGCGGCCACGGCCGTCAGCACGATGGCGGCCCCGGACGGCACCCGCAGGTGGTACGACAGCAGTAGCCCGACGAAGGAACTGAACACCGACACGCCGGCCGCGACCGCCGTCGCCCGCGCGAACCGGCGGGTGACGAGCGCCGCCGTGGCGGCCGGCGTCACCAGCAGCGCGGTGGTGAGGATCAGGCCGACCACCTGGATGGCGGTGACGACGGTGAGGGCGAGCAGGACCAGCAGCACGAACCGCAGGCGGTCCGGGTTCACCCCGATGGCGGCGGCGTGCGTCGGATCGTAGGAGGCGAGTTCGAGTTCCTTGTGCAGGAGCAGAAGCGCGGCCGCGATCGCCACCGTGACGCCGCCGATCAGCCACAGGTCGCCGGGGGTGACGGCCAGCACGTTGCCGAGCAGCACGTCGGTCAGGTTCCGCGTCGTCCCCGACCGGCTGAGGATGACGACCCCGGTGGCGAACATGCCGGTGAACACGATGCCGATGGCGGTGTCCTCGCGGAGCGCCTGCCGTCGCGACAGCCAGCCGATGAGGACGGCCGTGAAGACCCCGGCGGCGGTCGCCCCGACGGACAAACTCACGCCGCTCAGGTACGCGACCGCGACGCCGGGCAGCGTGGTGTGCGCGAGCGCGTCGCCGATGAACGCCATGCGGCGGTGGACGACGTACCCGCCGAGCAGCGCGGCCGACAGGCCGACCAGCACGGCGGCGGCCAGGGCCGTCTGCATGAACGGCAGGGCGAACGGTTCGAGGACCCACGTCACGACGGCACCGCCTCCGGTTCGTGGCACCCGTCCCGCAACCGGACGACGAAATCGAAGTGGTCGGCCGGGCGGTCGAAGTCGTGCGTGGCGACGAGGAGCGTCTTGTTCGCCGCCCGCAACTCGGCGAACAGGGTCATCAGGTCGGCCCGCGTTTCCGCGTCCAGGTTGTTGAACGGTTCGTCCAGGAGCAGCAGGTCCGCTCCCTGCGCCATCGCCCGCGCGACCAGCACCCGCTGCTGCTGCCCGCCGGACAGTTCCGCGATCGGTCGCTCGGCAACGCCCGTCAGCCCGAGGCGGTCGAGGGTGCGGCCGACGACCGCGCGGTCCTGGCGGCGGGGCCACTTCAGCCAGCCGAGGTGGACGAACCGCCCGCCCATCACCATCCGCTCGACCGTCACCGGGAACCGCCAGTCGATGTCCCCGCGCTGCGGCAGGTACGCGGTGCGGTGGTGGCACGCGCCGGGCGACAGGCCGAACGCGCGAACGGTGCCAGAGGTCGGGCGGAGCAAGCCGGCGGCGGCCTTGAGCACCGTGCTTTTCCCGGCCCCGTTCGGCCCGACCAGCGCCGCGAGGCACCCTTCGGGCAACTCGAACGACACGTCCCGCACGGCCGGGCGGCGGTCGTACCCGGCGGACAGCCCGTCCACCGCGAGGGCGGCGGCGAACAGGTCCGGGGCGGCGTGCCGCCGGCCGCCGTAGGGCAGCGGCGGGTTCGGGTGGGTGTGGAAGGCGGCGATCACGGTTTCAGGGCGTCCACGATGGTGGTGACGTTATGCCGCATCATCCCCAGATACGTTTCCCCGGGTGAGCCGCGCGCCCCGAGCGCGTCGGTGTACAGCGGCGGGGGCACCTTCACTCCGGCGGCGGCGGCCAGGCGGTCCACCAACTTCGCGTTGTGAGAGGCCTCGCAGAAGATGGCCGGCACCTGCTGGGCCTTCACCTTCGTCACCAGTTCGGCGAAGTCGGCGGCGGACGGGTCGGCGGTCTCGGTGCTGAACGACGGCAGCACGCTGCCGACGACGGTGAACCCGTACCGCCGGGCGAAGTAACCGAACGTGTCGTGGCTCGTCACCAGTTTGCGGCGGTCCTTCGGCACCGCCCGCACCGCCGTCACGATCCACCCGTCCAGCTCCTTCAGCTTGGCGATGTACGCCTCGGCGTTGGCCGTGTAGGTGGCGGCGTTGGCCGGGTCGACCGCGGACAGACCGTCGCGGACCTTGCCGACCATGTGGATGGCGTTCGTCACCTCGTGCCAGACGTGCGGGTCGAGTTCGTGCGCGTGGCTCGGGTCGAGCTTCTCGCCCGGCTTGTGCTTGCACTCGCCCTCTTCGAGTTCCAGCCCGTCCGCCACGGCCACCCGCGTCGCCGTCGAGCCGCTCGCCGTGAACGCCTTGTCGAACCAGTCGGACTCGAACTTCGCGCCGACTTCGAACACCAACCCGGCGCGGCCGATGGCGGCCACGTCCTGCGGGGCGGGGTTGAACGTGTGCGCGTCGCCGTCCGGCCCGACGAGCGTCGTCAGTTCGACCTTGTCCCCGGCCACGACGCGCACGAAGTCGTCGAGGACGCTGAACGTGGCGACGACCTGCGGTCCTCCGGCCGTGGTGACCGGGGCGGGCGCGCCGTTACCGGAGCAGCCGACGAGCATCAGTGGGATGAGCCAGAGTAGGCGGAGCATGGCGAACCTCGTGAGTTAACGGCACCGGCAGCGGGTGACCGTCGGACAACTTCGGCCCGCCGGGCGGGTTTCCGGGAGTGCCACCGTCGTCGGCCGACACAGCCCGACGGCGGCCGACGGGGCCGGGGGCGAGATCCAGTTCCGCAACAGTTCCGTCGCGGGCAGATTGTTCCGATCCAGGTAGACGATGCGCCACGCGCGGTACCGGGTGAAGACCTCCGTTGTCGTCGCCTTCAGCCGGCGGTCCTCGTCGCGCTCGGTGTGGCCCTTCGGCACGGCGTACACGAACCGCCCCTCGCCGGACGCGAACGTCGGCAGGTGGACGAAGTCGCGGGCGACGAACTGCTTCGTTTCGGCTTGCTTCTGTCCGGCCGCGACGAAGAACTCGACGGCGTACTCCGGGTAGCCGAACACCAGTCCGTAGGACCGCCAGCGGTCGGTCGGGGGCGCGCGGTCGATCGCCTCCATCACGGCCTGTGGGCGGGTGTCGGGCGCGACGCCGATGCGGTCGAACACGTCCTTCCGGCGGGCGATGAGGGCCGCGAGGCTCGGCTTGTGTGCGACGAACGCCGACGCCGAACGCTTCCCCTCGTAGGCGGTGGCGAACACATATACCCCGGCTTCGAGATCGGGGCCGAGAGGCAACTCGGCCAGCACTTTGCGCGCCTCCGCCACCTCGTCGGGCGTCGGTTGCGCGGCCGGGAACCGCGCCCGCCAGAACCCTTCGCTGACCGGCTTCAGCCCGCCCGTCACCGTGTACAGGGCTTCGCTGTCCAGCAGTTTCAGGGCGAGCGCGTTGGCAGATAACGGCTCCGCGGCGGCGGCCGGGACGGCGAGCAACAGGAGCCACAGGATCGTCCGCATGAGTTCACCCCTATGAGACGGACAGGACGGTGACGGCCCCGGAAGCGAAGCCGACGGCGAGCAGTTTGTCGTCCGGCGACCACCGGAGCGCCGTCGCCTCGGCGTCGCCGCGGACGGTGCCGAGGAGGGGTTGTTTCTTGTTGGCCGGTTGCCAAACGCACACGCGACCGGCATCGTCGGCGGATGCGAGGAAGTGCCCCTTCCGCTGGAACGCGACGGCGGTGAGGGTGGCGGCCTCCTCGTGGCCGTCCAGCATGAGCGGCTTGCTCCCGGCCGGCCCGGTGCCGGCGCAGTCCCAGACGCACGCGGCCGACCCGCCGCCGGTCGCCAGGTACCGGCTCGTCGGGTTCCAACTCAACTCGCGGACCTTCGTGGCGTACCCGGACATCTGCAAGTCTTCGCCCGTCTCGGCGTACCAGAAATGCACGGTCGAATCTTGGTTGCCGTGCGCGAGCATGGCACCGTCCGGTGACCACGCCATGCGGAGCGGCGACCCCTTCCACGGGAACAGCCGGAACGACGGCGGCGCGTCGCCGTGGAGCGTCCACAGCATGACCCCGCCGTACACCAGCGCGGCGAGCGTGTCGGCACCAGGCCGCCAGCTCAAATCGGACACGGTGCTGGCGTGGTCGGTCAGGTCGGCCAGGTGGGCACCGGAGCCGTCCCACAGGTGGACGGTCTTGCCGGCCGCCGCCGCCAGCAACTTCCCGGTCGGGTGCCACGCCAACCGTTCCACCCAGTCGGTGGCCGCCTCCAGGCAGGCGGTTTCTTCTCCCGTCGCGCTCCACAGGCGGACGCGGCGGTCCTTGCCGGCGGTGGCGAGTGTCGCGCCGGCGGGGGACCACGCCACCGCGAGCGTGCCCTTGACGTGGCCGGGCAACCGCACGTCGCCGGTGCCGGCCTTCGCGTCGAACACCGTCACCGGGCCGGTGCTGGCGGCGGCGGCCAGGAAGCCGCCGTCGGCGCTCCAGCCGAGGTCGATGACGTGGTCGGGGACGGTGCCGGACCACACCGCCGGCGTGCGGGACTTCGTTCGGGTCAGGCCAAACATGATCGGAAGCCCTCCGTCAGTTCCGCGCGGTTCAGGTTCCGGCCGATGAAGATGAGCTTGTTCCCCCGCGCCTCGCCGGGCTTCCACGGCCGGTCCTCCTTGCCGTCGAACAGCATGTGGACGCCCTGGAAGACGAACCGCCGGGCGTCGCCTTTGATGGCCAGCACGCCCTTCATGCGGAAGATGTCCTGCCCCTTCGTCTGGAGCAGGTTGCCGAGCCAGGCGTTGAGTTTCTTCGAGTCCAGGTCGCCGGCCGTTGTGATGCCGACGGACGTGACTTCCTCGTCGTGCTCGTGGTTCGGCTTGTACTCGCGGGTCGCGGTCGCGGTCACTTCGCCGGCCGGGCCGAGCAGCTTCGCGCCGAACTCGTCCGGCCCGTGTTCGGTGAACAGGGCGTAGAAGCCGGTCTCGGCGATCGTGATCGGGAACACCTTCTCGCCGCCTTCCGGCAGTTGCAACTGGTGCAGGGCGTTGCCGACCGCGAGCGGCTGGCCGGGACCGACTTCGACCGCGTCGCCGCTGAACGCGAGGACGGCCGCTTCCTCCACCGCCGCACGGCCGGCGGCGTCGCCGGTCGGTGCCCGCAGCAGCACCGCGCCCATCAGCGGATCGGGGCCGTCCTGGCAGGCGAACCGGTACGCGCCGGCGGCCAGCGCGAATACGCCGCCCCACTCGAACGGGTATTCCGGTTCCAGAAACTTCGGGTCGGTGACCATCGCCCGGTCCAGGTCGAACCCGCCGACGTTCAGAATCTTCTCCATGTCGATGACACTGTCCCGCGTGCGGTACACCTTCGCCGCCGCGTTCATGCCCCGGATTCGCCGCTCAAGGTCGTCCAGTTCGGCCGCCGTCACGAGGTCGGTCTTGTTCAGCATGATGACGTCGGCGAAGGCGATCTGCTCTTGCACCTCGTCCGAGTCCCAGTGCTGGTGGACGTGCTTGGCGTCCACCAGGGTGACGAGGCCGTCGAGTTGCGTCTTCGCCTTGATCTCGTCGTCCACGAAGAACGTCTGCGCGACCGGGCCGGGGTCGGCCATGCCGGTCGTCTCGACCAGGATGTAGTCGAACTTGTCCCGCCGCTTCATCAGGTTGCCGAGGATGCGGATGAGGTCTCCCCGGACGGTGCAGCAGATGCACCCGTTGTTCATCTCGAAGATCTCCTCCTCGGCGTTGATGACCAGGTCCTGATCGACGCCGACCTCGCCGAACTCGTTCTCGATGACGGCGATCCGCTTGCCGTGGTTGGCGGTCAGGATGTGGTTGAGCAACGTCGTCTTCCCCGACCCGAGGAAGCCGGTCAGGACGGTGACGGGCACGCGGGCGTTGGCGGTTGCGGTTGCGCTCATGGCTGGTTGTTCTCCGGTGGTTCGGGTCCGATTCATCGGGTGGAAAGAAGTTTGTGCTGAGAAACCCTCAGCGAGGCGTCGGGCGTGTGGATTTCGGCCAAGGCGGTGCTGGTTCCCAGCCGCCCCCAGACGATCCGCACCGGGTCGATCCGGTCGTCCCAGCCGCGCGAGGGCGAGGCCGCCCGACGGATGACGGCGCTCGCCCACCGTCGGGCCTCTCCGTCGAGGTGTTCGAGGTGGACCTCGCCGCCACCCGTCACGATGAGTCGCCCGAGCCGGGTGTTGCCGTTCAGCACCACTTCCACGTCCGCCTGATACCCGGAGTGGGCGGGGCGACTCTCCTGGATGGCGGTCTGACTCGGTGCGCCACCGGCTTCGGCGGCGGCGAATAGTGCGAGCAAACCGAGGATATAGGTCACGGGAGTCCTCTGGTGGGTCAGCCGCTACTGCGGCGTGAAAGTCGCTTAATTCCGCAGGTCAGCCGGGCCGCCGGGCCAGTGGGCTTGACTCGGCCGCCCTATTCCGCTATTTCATAGAATCATCGAATAGCGTAATGGAGGCCCCGTGAAGGAGCCGCTTCCGACCTGCAAGGCCGACGATCACGACAACGCCGAACCGGCGATCCCGCCGGCCTCGCTGGAACGCGCCGCCCGCCTGTTCCGGGCGATGGCGGACGCCCCCAGGCTCCGGGTTCTCGACGTCCTGAAGGGCCGGGAGTTGTGCGTGACGGAGATCGTGGCGGCGGTCGGCGAGAAGTTCTCGACCGTCTCCCAGCGGCTCCGCGTCCTCCGTCAGGAGGGGCTGATCGCCCGGCGACGGGACGGCAACCACCTCTACTACGCCCTCGCGGATCGGCACGTCGCCGATCTGATCCAGAACGCGCTGGCCCACGCCGCCGAGTTGGACGCGGTCCCGGCGCACCCTCCCCAGTCCGGAGACGATTAGCATGGCACACACCCACGAACACCACGACCACCACCACGGCCCGGCCTGCGGCCACACGGCCATCACGCACGACGGCCACACCGACTACCTGCACGACGGCCACCTCCACCACCAGACCGGCGCCACGGTGCTGGAGCACACCCTCGCCGTCACCGGCGACAACCCCGCCGCCTGCACGCCCGGTCACGACTGCGGCGCGCACGACAAGGCCCACCGCCACGGGCCGGGCTGCGGCCACGAAGCGGTCCCGCACGGGGACCACACGGACTATCTCGTGGACGGCCATCTGCACCACCCCCACGGCGACCATTGCGACGACCACGGCAAGGTTCAGGCGGCGTGACGCCCGGCCCCGTCAGCCGTGCGTGCCCCGCGCGGCCAGGGACATGACGTCTTCCCGCGTCACGCCGGCGAGCGGCTTCAGCACCTTGTGCCGGCGGGCTTTGCCCGGTTCGCCGAGCACGCCGATGACCGTCTCCACGTCCGGGCAGTCGGTGTCGGCGCACGCCAGTTCCATCACCGTCACCGCCGTGTCCTCGGGCAGGCCGAACAGTTCGTACACCCACCCTTTTACGCGGGCGATCGCTTCGAGATTCCCCAGCGGCTTCGGCGCGAGCAGGTTGATCACGGCGGGGCCTCCTTCACTTGGTGATGGTGAGTGTGCCGAGGTCGCAGGTGCCGTCCGTGCCGACGGCGACCGTCACCTTCAACGGCGTCGATTGCTTGCGGGTGAACTTGTCCGGCACGACGCTTTTCCGCACCTCGCCGTTCTCGTCCGACCCGGTTCGCCACTCGACCGTGACGGCGTACGTCCCCGCCGGCGCGGTCAACTCGAACCGCCCGTCCGGAGCGACGACGGCACGCGGCGGCAGGTCTCCGGCCGCCGTGCCGTGGAACAGCAGCACCGCACCAGCGGCCGGCTTCTTCCCGAACACGGTGGTGCCGCGCACCGCCACCCCCGGCGGGTCAGCCGGCGGTTGATCCCCGCCGCACCCGAGTGCCAGCACCAATGAGGCAAGTAGGCCGGCGCGCATCAGTTGTCTCCCGGTTGCACTTCGCCGCCGGCGCGAGTGATCATGGCGGCCAGCGTCTGGATGGTGAGCGACTCGCGGAGGAACCGCACCGACCCGTCACCGAACAGGCAGTTCGCCCCGCCGGTGTGGAAGCTGTACACCTCCCACTGGTTGGTGCAGTTGATGGCACACGCCCCGCCGACCGCCGCGTTGCCGTCGTAGCCCGCCCCGTCGATCCGCATGTTCTTGTTCCAGTCGGCCCAGATGCCGCCGTTCACACAGCCGGGGATGCCAGTGCCACACGGGTTGTTCTCCGCGACGGCGGCCGTCACCAGAGTCCGCCGCTTGTAGAGCAGATTCCGGCTGGCACACTCGGACACCATCGCGACGTTCGACAGCCCGTCGGTCATGTCCGACCACTTGTTCCCGGTGCCGGTGAACACCGCCCGCGCGTCGAACCCGGTCGGCGCGCCGAGGAACGCCGCGTTGACACTACTGAACGGGCCGTAGTCCCACGCCCCACCCTCGAGTCGGGTCATCACTCCGCCGCTAGTCGGCACGCTCACCTCGGTGAACGCCGGGGTACGGGTCTGGGCGGACGGGCAGGTGTAGATCTTCACCGGCGTCCGGATGACCGCCCGGTTGAGCGGGTCGAACCATGGCACGTCGTGATTGATCTGGCGGAAGAGGTTGTCCTGTTCGAGGAACGGCAGGACGGTCACGGTCCAAGGGAATCGCGGGCCGGGATTGCGAACGGTGCCCCGGTTCACCGGGAACTCGTTGTTCGCGCTCTCGAAGTTGTGCAGGCCGAGGCCGAGTTGCTTCAGGTTGTTCTGGCAGGTCATGCGTGCCGACGCCTCCCGCACTTTCTGCACGGCAGGCAACAGCAGGCCGATCAGGATGGCGATGATGGCGATCACCACCAGCAACTCGATCAGGGTGAAGGCGAGACGACGGGTCACGATGTCACCGGTTGGGGTTCGGGGTTGACGACCGGTACGGTTTTGCGGACGAAACGGCCGACGAGATACTCGCCGACCAAGACCAACAGGATCGACCAGCCGACGACGGGAAACAGCACGCCGAGCAGCAGGATTAGTGCGACCGCCGCTCTCGGGGCGGTCGCGGTACTCGCGGGGGGGAAGCCGGCGCGGCCGACCGGCCGGCGGGCCAGCCACATCCACACCCCGCTGACCGACAGCCACACCAGGGCGAGGCACGCGACGGCCGCCAGCACCTTCGTCGGCCAGCCGAACACGCTGCCCATGTGAACGGGGAGAACCCACAGGCGCACCTTCTCGTGCCACGCCAGGTCGTCGTACACCTTGCGGCTGGTTTCCACTCCGGCGGTGCGGTCCACCCCGACGGACGCGACGTACGACGGGCCGGACAGGCCCCGCACGCGGGTCACGATTGCTTCGCCGGGCTTGGCCGGGAACATCACGACCAGCGGGTTCGTGGGGTACTCGCTCCGGGCACGCCGCTCGGCCGCGTCCAGTGCGGCCGAGGCGACGCGCCCGCCCGCCTCCGGCGGGGCGGCCAGGAAATGTCTCGGGAAGTCGCCGGCCCCGTCCGTCACCGCATTCAGCGACCACAGCCAGACGACGGTGAAGGACAGCCCGGTGACGGCGAGCAACACCAGCACCGACGCGAGGTACAGCCCGCCGACGGTGTGCAGGTCGCGGAGGACCACATAGGGTTTGCCCCGCAACCGCGGCAGCCAGACGCCCCACACCGTCCGCCACGTCCGTGGAATCCACAGGTACAGACCACTGACGACGAGGACGACCATCCAGCACGTCGCCAACTCGACCAGGATGCGGCCGGTGGTACCCGCGAACAGCGAGCGGTGGATTCGCAACACCGCCGTGAAGAACGGTGAACGCTCGATGTCGCCCAGCACCTCGGCCGTGTACGGGTTCACATACACCAGCCGGGTGCCGGAAGCCGTCGTCACTTGAACGGCGGTACTGCGATCCGGGTCGCCTGGGATCAGCGCCTGCGTCGGCGTCCACGTCGGATGTGCGGCGGTCACCGCGGCCGCCAGTTGCTCGGAGAGGGGCTTCCGCTCGCCGGTCGAGTCCACGAACCGCAGGTCGGCGAGTTGCCAGTCCTCGATCTCGTCCTTGAACGTGTACAGCGCCCCCGTCACGGCCACGACGACCAAAACCGGGCAGGCAAGCAACCCGGCCCAGAAGTGCCAACGCCACACGCGGCGGTAAAACGAGGGCATAACAGCGGCTCTCAACGACGAAGTATCAACAGGTTATACTTAGTTGTTTTGTCGTCAAGTCCGCTACCCGCTTTTTGCCGGAATGCCTCATACACGAACCCGCCAAGCGTGTCCCAAACAGTGGAGGAGGAGCCAGTCTTTCCACCTCCCCTCGTTGAGGGGAGGTCGGTTGCGAAGCAACCGGGAGGGGAGATTTCCTCTCCCCGCGGGCAACTGAAGAGGCCCCGCCCCCCGCGGGGGCGGCGGCCTCCCCACAACGGGGGGGGGGGGGGTGCGGCGCCCCCGCCGCACCAGGGCCACCATTAGGGGGTTGATTGC
>JBBRUO010000151.1:0-11320 GCA_038247725.1 Gemmatales bacterium | reverse complement strand
TTCAAATTTGACAGGGCGCACGCTGAAAGAACTCGCAAATCTGAAAGCCCTCACGACCCTCAGATTGCGCAGCACGCGGTTGACCGACGACGGGCTGAGCGAACTGGCTCGCTTGACGAACCTGACCGCGCTCGATCTGTCCGATACGGAGACAGCCGATGCCGAGTTGAAGGCGCTGCGCTCGTTGACTGCCATCACCACGCTCAGTTTGTCCCACGCAGATTCGACCGACTCAGGGCTGAAGGAACTGATTCCTCTCAAGAGCCTCACCGCTCTCGACCTGTCCCAGACCCAGGTGACGGATGCAGGGATGAGGCAGTTAACCCAACTGACGGCACTCTCGGCACTCAGTTTATTCGGCACGAAAGTGACGGATGGTGCGATTGAGAATCTCGCTCCGCTGAAATCCCTCGCGACACTCAACTTGTCCGCTACGAACGTGAGCAGTTTTGGGTTGAAGAAGCTGGCCATCTTTGAGAATCTCTCTGAACTCCACCTTGCAGAGATGAACGTGACCGACGACTGGCTACCCGACTTGGCACGCTTGAAGACGCTCATCGTCCTTGAGTTGAGCGCAATGAACGTGACCGATTTGGGGCTGAAGGATTTGGCCAAGCTGACAAACCTGACCAGTCTCGACCTGTCTGCTTCCCACGTGACGGATGCCGGTCTGAAGGAGTTGGCCAAGTTGAAAGGCCTCATCGCTCTCGAGCTGCGTTTCACTCAAGTAACCGCTGCCGGTGTCGCCGAACTCCAGAAAGCTCTGCCCGACTGCAAAATCACACGCTGATACTCGCACCGTGCTGTCAGCGAACTTGGTCGTGTGCTGGCATCCATCGGTATCATCTCGGTGTCCCACTCACCGAGACCCCGCTCATGCCCCGCCCCGACGGTCGCGCCCGCACGGCGCTTCGCCCGCTGAAGTTCACCCGCAAGTACACCCGCCACGCGCCCGGATCGGTGCTGACCCGCATGGGTAACACGGTGGTGCTGTGTACCTGCACCGTTGAGAATAAGGTGCCGGATTTCTTGGTTGGCAAAGGGAAAGGCTGGCTCACCGCCGAGTACGGCATGTTGCCCGGTTCGACGAACACCCGCAAGGCCCGCGACAAGGCCGGCAAGGTGGACGGCCGCGGCGTCGAGATTCAACGGCTCATCGGTCGGAGTTTGCGGGCGGTGGTGAACCTCGACCAACTCGGCGAGCGGACCCTGTGGATCGACTGCGATGTCATCGACGCCGACGGTGGCACCCGCTGTGCCAGCATCACCGGCGCGTTCGTGGCCGTGGTGGACGCGCTGACGAGCATCAAGAAGGAACTGCCCAACGGCATCGCCGGCGCGCTGACGGACTCCGTCGCGGCGGTCAGCGTCGGCGTTGTTGACAGCGAGGAGCGGCTCGATTTGGAGTACATCGAAGACCGAGACGCCGAGGTCGATTTCAACGTGGTCATGACCGGCACCGGCAAGTTCATCGAAGTCCAGGGCACCGGAGAAGAGACGACCTTCACCCGCAAGCAACTGGATGCGCTAGTGGACCTCGCCGCCGTTGGCATCGCCGCGATCACCGATGCCCAGAAGGCCGCCCTGGGCAAATCGTGGGTGTGGTGACAACCGGTGGTGTTGTTTCACACCCCGTACAGCGCCCCCAACTTGCTTGTCAGTGACTTCGAGAACGCTTCGGCCGTCAGTGGCTTCCCGGTCGCGCGGCGGGTCAGTTCGCCGCTACGATACCGCCGGCCGTGGCCGTGGATGTTCGTCCGTAGCCAGCCCAACACGTCGCGGAACTCGCCCCGGCGAATGGCGTCGGTCGGGTCCGGCATGTGGGCGAAGTAGTGCGCCGCGTGTAGGTTGCCGAGCGTGTAAGTCGGGAAGTAGCCGAACCCGCCGAAGCTCCAGTGGATGTCCTGCAAGCAGCCCTCCGCGTCCGTCGTCGGGCGGATGCCCAGCGCCGATTCGTACTTGTCGGTCCACGCGCCGGGCAGGTCCGCGACCGCCAGTTCCCCGCCGATCAGCGCGAATTCCAGCTCGAATCGGATGGCGACGTGCAGGTTGTACGTCGCCTCGTCGGCCTCCACCCGGATCAGCGACGGCTTCACCGCGTTCACCGCGAAGTGCCAGCGGTCGGGGTCCACATCGGCCACGACGCCGGGGAACGCCTGTTGCAGCCGGGGGAAGGCGTGCTCCCAAAACGGCCGCCCGCGACCGATCAGGTTCTCCCAGAACCGCGACTGCGACTCGTGGACGCCGAGCGAGCAGTACGCCCCGCACGGCGTGCCGAACTGGTCCGCCGGCAAGCCCTGTTCGTACAGGCCGTGCCCGGCCTCGTGCAGCACGCCGAAGAAGCACTCGTTGAAGAACCGCGGGTTGTACCGCGTCGTGAGTCGGCAGTCGCCGGGGCCGAACGCCGAGCAGAACGGGTGCGAGGTGGTGTCCAGCCGGCCCGTGGTGAAGTCGAACCCGAACGCGACGGCGGTGCTTTCCGCGAACCACTTCTGCCGGTCCACGGCGAACTCCCGCCGCAGGACCGACTCGTCCGGCTTCTTGCTGGCTTCGCCGATGGACTGGATGAACGGCACCAGTTCCGCCGTCAGCGACGCGAACAGCGGTCGCAGTTCCGCCGTGGTGCAGCCGGGTTCGTACTCGTCGAGGAGGGCGTCGTAGTATTTCTCCCCCTCCCCCCTAACCCCCCTCCCGCCAGGGGAGGAGGGGACCAAGCATGATGCCTCCTCCCGCTTCAGCGCGACGATCTTCTCCAGGTGTGGCCGATAGCTGGCGAAATCGTTCTTGCCCTTCGCTTCGACCCAGGCATCTTGCGCAGCGGTGGTGACGCGGGCGAGTTCCTCCACCAATCGCGACGGCAGCTTCGTCACGCGGTCGTACCCGTGCCGCCACTCGCGGACGTTCGCCGCTTCCACCGATTCGGCATCCCGCACGAGGTCGGAACCTTCCACGACGGCCAACCGCTCGCCGACCTTCGGGTCGGTCGCCTTCGCGTGGCACAGCTTCGCCAGCAGCGAGAGCTGCTCGCCCCGGAACGGCCCGCCGCCCTTCGGCATGTACGTCTGCTGATCCCATCCCAGCACCGCCGAGCAGGATTGCAGCACGCTCAACTCGGTGGCGTCGGCGACGAGAGTGGCGTAGGCGTCGGACGGGGACATGCGGGACTCCCGGTAATGCGCGGCGGCAGGAACGACGAGATGGACGGCTCGACGACCCCGCGAAGTGTACCGCCACCGCCGACCGGCGGACAGAGTGTGTCGTGGCCGAGTGGCGGAATGCGGAGTTGTTCCGGCGGTCGCGGATTGATGACGGGATCGGGCGGGGAAGGGGCGACGGGGGCCGGTGGGGCCGCGACCGCCTCGGCCGGCTCGTCGAGGAACGGGAGGCCGCCGGCCTTCTGGCGGACCTTCTCGAACTCCAGGATCACCTTCGCGGCGGCGAGGACGACCTTCGGGTCGTTGCTGCCGAGCAGTTCGCGGAGGGTGACGACGGTCTCGAACGAGGTGTCATCGAGGACGGCAGTGCGGCTGACCTTCGCCGGAGGGCGGACGAGGTGGTTGACGGGCGCGACCATGAGCGGCTCCTCACGGGGACAGGGGGGGAATGCGGCAATATACACATTAAGTGTACAAAAGTAAATATTCAAGCCTGGGAATGTGGCGCGGTGACGAGGGGCGGGCTGGAGCGACGAGGCGGACCCCACACGGGTGATCCCACACCGTCCGGCATTCGTGAGAAATCGCTGAAACCCGACCGGCGGTGGCGAAGTAACACCCTGCACCACCGCCCGGAGGCCACACCGATGACCCGTTGGTTCCTCACCCCGTTCTTCGCCGTCGCAGCCGTCGCCACCGCCTCCGCCGACCCACTCCGCGCGATCCCGAAGGCGACCCCGCTCGTCCTCCACGTCGAAAGCCCGCGGAAACTGATCGAAGCCGTCACCACGCTCGACGTCTACGGGACGTATCAGGCCATCCCGCAGGTGAGGCAGCTTCTTGAGGCGGCCCCGGCGCGGCAGGCGTTCCAGTTCCTCGCGCACGCCGAGAAGACGCTCGGCGCGAAGTGGCCGGAGTTGCTGGACAAACTCGGCGGGAACGGTGTCGCCCTCGGCACCTTCCCCGGCACCGATCCCGCGCCCACCGTCCTCGTGATGGAAGGGACCGACGCGACGGCGACGGCCGACGGGTTCGCCTACGCCCTCGGCATGATCGAGGCCGAGTTGGGCCGGCAAGCGGGCAGTGACATGCCGGTGTCACTACCGCGGGGGGAGTACAGCGGGGCCGCCACCATCGAGCTGGGCGAGGCGGGGGTGGCGGTGGCCGGCAAGACGGTCCTCTTCGCCACCTCGAAGCAGTTGCTCCGCGCCGCCATCGACCGTCTGTCGGCGGCCACCGACACGGACTCGGTGCGGGTGGCTAAGGAGTTCCGGGAGGCGAAGGCCCGACTCGGCCCGAAACCGCTCGCGTCCCTCTACTTCGACCTGCGGCCGGTGAAGGGGACCGCGGCCGGGAAGGACTTCTTCGAGGCGACGCGCAAGGACTTCCTGCAAACGATGGTGGTCGGCAGCACGGTGGACGCGGTGCGGCGGTCGGACTTCGTCACCGCCGGACTGTTCGCGACGCCGGCCGGGTTGAAGCTGTCGGTGCGGATGCCGGCGAAGCGGGACGGGGTGCCGAAGGAGTTCGGGCTGCACGTGCCCATGTCCGGCGACACGCCCGGCACCCTGCCGCTGCTCGAACCGCCCGGCATTCTGTACAGCCAGAGCGTGCATCTCGATCTCGCCGCCATGTGGCGAGATCGCAAGAAGCTGTTCAACGATCAGGTGCTGACGGACATTGAGAAGGGGGTGGCGGACGTGTCCAAGTTGCTGCCCAACACGAGCCTGGATTCGCTGTTCGCCCAGTCCGGCCCGCACCACCGGTTCGTCGCCGTCGAGCGCGGGCACGACCAGTACGCGGTGAAGCCCGGCACGCCGCTGCCTGAAATGGCCCTCGTGTCGAGCATGCGGGACGGAGAGTTCGCCTCTGGCATGGCCACGGTCCTGCGCGGAGGGGGTCTGTTGGCGAGCCTGGAATACGGCCTGAAGTTGTCCGAGGAAACCGTGGACGGCGTCACGATCGTGTCGTACCGGTTCCCGGAAAAGGGCGTCTACCCCGGCGACGACGACGGCTATCGCTTCAACTTCGTGCCGTGCTTCGCCACGACCGGGGATTTCTTCCTCACCGCCACCAGCCCGCGACTGTTGAAGGACTTGCTGATTGAACTGAAGAAGCCGACGACGGGTGCCGGCCCGTCCGCCGCCGTGTGGCGGGGCAAGGTGTACGGCCGTGGCGCGGCGACCGCCCTCCGCGGCCGACCGGACCCGATCATCACCGACGCCATCCTGAGTCGGGGGGTCGGGTTGAAGCAGGCCACGGCTGAGGTGGAACAACTGGCCGGTTTCCTCGACACTATCGGCACCGCCGGGTTCACGATGGACCACGGGGCGAACGCCTTCCAGTTCGACGTGGAATGGAAGCGGAAGTGATTCCGACTGATTGAACCGCCAAGTCGCCAACAGGCCAAGAATGACAGCCAGAGAATGAGACTGGATGATTCTTTCTTTCTCTTCCTGGCCCCTTGGGATCTTGGCGGCTCACCCTCTTTCTGCGAGATCACAGCCATGAATCCGTGGGCTGTCTACACGCCGACCGACGCGAACCCGTGGGACCGCAAGAAGGCCGGGCACCTGCTCCGCCGCGCGGGGTTCGGGGCGACCGCCGGTGAACTGGACCGGGCCGTCGCCGACGGGCCGACGAAGGCCATCGACCGGCTGCTCAAGGGCGTCGGGCCGGACGCCGACTTCGAGGCCACCTCGAAGTTCATGGTCCTCACCACGAGTTTGCCCGACTCGTCGCCCGGCATCCGCCTGGCCGCGTGGTGGCTGTATCGCATCCTGCACAACCCGCACCCGCTCCGCGAGAAGCTGGCGCTGTTCTGGCACAACCACTTCGCCACCAGCATCGCCAAGGTTCAGAACGCCCGCCTGATGAAGGGGCAATACGAACTGCTGTATACACACGCCCTCGGCGACTTCCGCCAGTTGTTGCACGGGATCACCCTCGACCCGGCCATGCTCGTCTGGCTGGACGCCAAGGACAGCAAGAAGGGGCAGCCGAACGAGAACTACGCCCGCGAGTTGATGGAACTGTTCTCGCTCGGCATCGGCCACTACACCGAGGCCGACATCCGCGAGGCGGCGAAGGCGTTCACCGGGTACGACGTGAAAGGCTCCGCTCACACCTTTCACCTGAAACAGCACGACGACGGCGTCAAGACGGTGCTGGGCAAGTCCGGCAAGTTTAAGGCCGGCGACATCGTGGATATTTGTATTGCGCAGTCCGCCTGTCCGACGTTCATCGCCCGCAAACTGTACCGGTATCTCGTCTCGGAGACGGCGAACCCGACGGCGGCGCTGATCGACCCGCTTGCCGCGCGATACCGCGAGTCGGGGTTCGACACCGGCAAACTGGTCGAGACGATCCTCCGGTCGGACCATTTCCATTCGACGGCCGCGTACCGCCAGCGGGTGAAGGATCCGGTGTCGTTCGCCGTCGGCATCGTCCGCGGGTTGGAAGGGAACGTCGGCCCGATGGGACTGGCGGAGGCGCTCGAACCGCTCGGCCAGATGCTGTTCGCGCCGCCGTCGGTGAAGGGGTGGGACGGCGGCCCGGTGTGGCTGAACGCTCAGACGCTGCTGTTCCGCCAGAACCTCGCCCTCACGCTGACGGGGGGGGCGGAGGCCGATTGCGACCCGGTGAAACTGCTGGCCACGCGCGAGAAGACGACCGACGCCGAGGTGGTGGACTTCCTCCTCGACGTGTTCCTGCAGGGGGACGTGCGGCCGGCCGCCCGGCAGAAGTTGCTGGCGTACTGCGCCGACGCCCGCAAGGCCAAGTACCCGGCGTACTGGTCCGACGCGGACGCCACCCGCCACCGGTTGCGCACCGTCGCCCACCTGACGTTAACGCTGCCCGAATTCCAACTGGATTAACGTCGTTTCAAATTCGGCGGCCCGCAGACGACGCAGACAACAGAAAGGATGAAGACAGGATCAGAACAAGATGATTTTAAATCTTGACTTCATCCGCGGCCTTTTCTGCGTCGTCTGCGGGCCTCTTCAACTTCCAGGACCACCATCATGACCACCCGCCGCCAGTTCCTCCAGTCGTCCGCCCTGGTCGGGTTCGGGGCCACCGTGCCGACGTTCCTCGGCCGCACCGCCGTCGCCGCCCCCGACGCCGCCACGCCCGGCGCGAAGGACACCGTCCTCGTCGTCGTGCAACTCACCGGCGGGAACGACGGGTTGAATACCGTGATTCCGTATACGGACCCGGAATACGCCAAGTACCGGCCGACCATCGGTATCAAGAAGAATGACGTTAAGACGTTAACTGCCGACATCGGGCTGCACCCGGCGATGGGCGACCTCGCCGGGCTGTACGAGGATGACCAGTTGGCGGTGTTGCAGGGAATCGGCTACCCGAATCCGAGCCAGTCGCACTTCCGCAGCATGGACATCTGGCACGCCGGCGGGACGGACGAAACTCTCACCGAGGGGTGGCTCGGCAAGTCGCTCAAGCAGAAGCCGCTGCCGGCCTTCCACCTCGCCGCCGACGGCAACGACACGGCCCCGCTCGCCCTCACCGGTGCCCCGGCCCGCGTACCGAGCATCGCGTCGCTGGAGGACTTCCAACTGAAGACGGCCGCCGCGTCCGCCGCCGACGGGGCCAAGCAAAAGCGACTGATCGAGGCCGTGTCTCAGGGTGGGTCGGGCGAACCGGACCTGCTCGACTTCGTCCGCCGCACCGCCGTGAATAGTTACGCCAGCAGCGACAAGCTCCAGAAGCTCGGCAAGGGGTATGTGCCGAAGGCGACGTACCCGGCGACGCAACTGGCGAACCGGCTGAAGTTGGCCGCGCAGCTCATCGACGGCGGCATCGGGGCGCGCATCTTCTACGTGAGCATCGACGGGTTCGACACGCACGCGGGACAGGGCGGGGCGACCGGCTCGCACGCCAACCTGCTGACGGCCGTGTCCGGCGCGGTGGCGGCGTTCTACAAGGATGTGGCCGCGCGGGGGCACGGTGATCGGGTGTGCGTGATGACGTTCAGTGAGTTCGGCCGACGGGCGAAGGAGAACGGCAGCCACGGCACCGACCACGGCTCCGCCGCCCCGATGTTCCTGGTCGGCGGCAAGGTGAAGGCCGGGGTGATCGGCCAACACCCGTCGCTGACGAAGTTGGACGAGGGGAACCTCGTCCACCACACCGACTTCCGCCGCGTGTACGCCAGCTTGCTGACCGACTGGTTGGGGCTGGATGCCGTGAAGGTGCTGGGCAAGGGCTTCGACGCGCTGCCGCTGTTCGGGTGAATTGGGAGTCGGAAGTATGTGTGACGGGTTCGAGACCTCCACCTCGAACCCGACTCGGCTGTCCTGCTCAGCTCTTCTTCTCGACACGCTTGACGGTGGGCTCGAAAGGCCCCTTCTGGCCTGCCTTGTCCGGCGACACCTTGAAGTAGACCTTCTCGACCTGGAGGGGCCGGCCCTTGTGACTCAAGAGGATAAGTTTGGATACGCCCTGGGCTTTAACATCCCATCCTTCACCTTGCAGCTTTTTCAGCATCAGGTCGCGGACCTGTAGCACCGTCTCAGTATCCATTCGTCGAATGCCCCAAAGGGAGCATTCGACTTCCGTGTGGAAGTCGTAGTTGAAGCCGTAGTCGCCGTCGATCTTGGCGAGCGGGGCGAAATCGACCTCGATGGGCCGGGTGTCGGGCTTGTCGTCCGCCGAGAGCGCGGAAGTCATGCACGCGACGGCCGCGAGGATCGCGATTCTCATGAAGCCTCCCGGAACGGGGAAAACCCGGCGCGGTGTCGCGCCGGGCGTGGATGTGGTCGCGCAAGTTCTAGACGGAACTGAGGTCGGGGCGTGGCATTTCAGCTCTTCTTCTCGACCCGCTTGACGGTCGGGTCGAACGGCCCCTTCTGCCCCGCCTTGTCCGGCGACACCTTGAAGTAGACCTTCTCGACCTGGAGGGGCCGGCCCTTGTGGTTGATCAGGATGATCTTCGACACCCCTTGCCCCTTCGCTTCCCAGCCCTCATCCCTAAGTTCCCGAAGGATCGTGTCACGAATGTTCAGTACCGTCTTGTCACCGAGCCTCCAATGACCACGTAGGGAACCTTCCAGGACGGTGTGAAAGTCGTAGTTGAGGCCGTAGTCGCCGTCGATCTTGGCGAGCGGGGCGAAATCGACTTCGATGGGTCGGGTATCGGGTTTCTGGTCCGCATTCGTCGTGGCTACGCACGCGACGACCGCGAGGACGGTGAGTCTCATCGCGAACCTCCGGGAAGAGAAGGCCCGGCGCGATGACGCTCCGGGCGTGGAAGTGCTACACGAGTGCTAAACGGGATCCGGGTTCGGAACGGGATCGGGGTAGTCGATGCTCACGCCGTAGTCGAGCCAGTTCATGGCGGGCTGCGAGCCGAAGGTCTCGAACGACAGGCCGAGGTCCGTCACGGTCGAACTGGTGAAACTAATGACACCGCCGGCCGCCGTCACGCCGAGGCCGCCGACGTTCAAGGTGTCGGCAATGGCTTCGGCGATGTCGTCGGCCGTCATCCCCACGGTCAGCGCGGTCGAGTAGTTCACCCCGTTGACGGTGACGTTCGCCGTCACGTCATCGAGGAGGGTGGCGGTGTTGTCGTTGGAGGCGAAGTGGAGTTGCCAGGTGGCCGGCCCCTGGCCGACCTTCGTCTCGCCGATGCGGGGTTTCTCGGAGTCCTTCAATCCGGTGGACTTGTTGATGAGCGCCTTTTCGTACTTCTCGCTGCCGGGGTTGGTGAGATCCTTGTAACTGCGGATGTTGATCGAGGTGCCGTTCACCGTCACCTTCCAGCCGGCCTGGGTCAGAACAGCGGCCGCGTTCGAGGCGGCGTTCTGCGGGGTCACGTTGTTGATCGTGACGGTGTTCGTCTGGCCGCCGGAACCCGTCACTTTCAACTCAAGGGTGTAGTTCCCCGCCGTCTGGAGCGGGGCGAAGTCCACCGTGCCGACAACCGGGGCCGGGGTGAAGGCCGGCGGGTTGCCCTGCGCGGGCGGCGGGACGAAGGGCGGTCGCCAACCGCTTCCGCTGGGGACGATCCGGCCGTCGAGGGCTTCGAGTTGGGGGCGGAAGCTGAACGTGGTACGAGGACTCATCACTTCCTCCGGAAGGAGTATGTGGTCATCCGAACCGTGTGCGGGCAGGGTCGCGACTCCCGCCCACAGGGACTGACGCCGCTGGCATGCACAGCGACCTCAAGTCAGACACATATTAGCGCGATGAATGAGTGGATCAACAACTGAAGCTCAGTCTGCTGTCGTTTTTCATCCGATCTTCAAAATTGGCCCGCTGACATCGAGTGGTTCTACACTAACCGCATGTCACTCGACCTCGCCACCAGTCGCGGACGGCCGTTGCCCCTCGGCGCGAGCCGGGCCACCACGTCCGTCAACTTCGCCGTCCTGTCGCGGCACGCGACGGCCGTGTCCCTCGTCATCCTGTCGGAGTCGAGCCACGGCGATCCGCTCGCGGAGGTGGTGCTGGACCCGCGGCTGAACCGCACCGGCGACCACTGGCACGTCCGCGTGGAGGGGCTGCCGGAGGTGTTCTGCTACGGCTGGCGGGTGACCGGGCCGAGCGGCCGGCAACACCGGTTCGACCCGACCCGGCTGATCGTGGACCCGTGTGCCACCGCCTTGTCCAGCGGCGGGGAGTGGGCCGGCACCTGCGAGGTGGACCCCGAGCGGACCAGCCGCCGCAGCCTGTTCGCCCGCAACTCGGCCTACGACTGGGGGGACGACACCCCGCTCCACACCCGCCCCGAAGACAGCGTCATTTACGAGCTGCACGTCCGCGGGTTCACCCGGCACGGCAGCGCGGCCGTCGCCCACCCCGGCACCTACCGGGGGCTGGTGGAGAAGATCGACTACCTGAAGTGGCTGGGGGTGACGGCCGTCGAACTGCTGCCGGTGTTCGAGTTCGACGAGTGCGACTGCCCGTTCACCGACCCGGTGACGGGCGAAAAGCTGGTCAACTTCTGGGGGTACAACCCGATCGGGTTCGCCGCCCCGAAGGCGTCCTTCGCCGCGTCCGGCCGCACGCACGGGCAGGCGGACGAGTTCAAGGACATGGTGAAGGCGTTCCACGCGGCCGGCATCGAAGTGTACCTGGACGTGGTGTTCAACCACACCGGGGAAGGGGACGACCGCGGCCGCACGTACCACTTCCGCGGG
>JBBRUO010000150.1:0-11322 GCA_038247725.1 Gemmatales bacterium | reverse complement strand
CGTGCCGGCGTACCACCAGCCGAGTTGCAGGTCCGCGCTCGGCGGCCGTTCGCCCAGCAGGAGCGTGTTCGACAGCCCGTCCGTCACGTCCGCGAACCGCACCGCCGAATCCTGGTGCAGCACCCCGTCCTGGGTTTTGTAGTTCAACCCGCTGACGCCGAGGTAACTGGTCAGCGCGACGCGGTTGTTCGTCCGCGTCGAGACTTGTACCGAACTCACCCGCGAGTCGGCCGGACACCCGAACGCCGGCACCACCACCTCGAACCCGGCGTGGCGCGGGGCGAACGGGTACGGCTGCGCACGATACGCCTGCCGCGCCTGATCGTGGAGCGCCGATTGCTCGACGAACGGCAGCACGTCCAGCGTCCACCCCGAATACGGCAGCCGGTCCGGGGTGCTGGGCGAGCGGTGGCCGGGCGGCAGGCGGTGAAAGGCGTCGTGGTGGGCGTGCAGCGCCAAGGCGAGTTGCTTCATCCGGTTCTGGCAATCCAACCGCGCGGCCGACCCGCGGACCCTCTGCACCGCCGGCAGCAACAGCGCCAGCAGAATCGCGATGATGCCGATGACGACGAGCAATTCGACGAGGGTGAACGCGGAGTTACTTCGGCGGCGGGGCATCGGGAATCTCCCCTTTGACGGTGCCGGACACGGCAACGGTGACGGTGCGGATGCCGTTGTCTTCCAGGTGGATGTTCATCATCCCCTCGAACGGGCCGGGCCGCTTCAGGTCCAACTCGCAACGGTACTCGAAGGTCGCGCCGGCCGGGATGCTCACCTGTTCGCGGTGCTTCGAACTGAAGCAGCAGTTCCCCCCTCACCCTTCTTGCAGCCCGATGATCCGCCGGGCGACGGTGCCGGTGTTGCGGAAACGGATGACGACCTCGTGCGTGCCGGGTTCGACATCGGCGAGCGCGACTTCGGTCGGCGTCACCTCGAACGGCGGCTGCGGGCCGGCGGGCAAGTCGCGGACGTACAGCACCCCGGCCGCGACGAGGCAGCCGAGGGCGAGGAACCAGCCGATGCGCGAGACGGTGTGCATGTTGGTCACGCGGTCGGTGTTGGTGGAACTGGCGGTGGCACGGCCTTCGCCCGCCGCTTCAACAGCCACCGGCAGCCGAGCACGATGATGCCAAGAACCGCAGCCGCGAGTAGGAGCCAGACGTAGGTCGGTGTGGGGCTTTCCCATGTCACGCCCGGCGGTTCGGGGAGATTGTAGTGAGTAAGAGTAAAGTCGTCTTGTCGTAGCGAGCCGGCCAGTTGACACCTGAATGTGCTTTCCGTACGAATGGTTAGCCTTGGCGTTGTCGAGTATTCTTCGATGTATGTACAATGCGATGGGACTGGTACTCCATCCACGATAGTGTATTCGTTCTCGATACGAATTCTGCCTTCCGTTCTGTTCATTTTCACTATGGCGTGTCCGCGTCGAAGAACATGATATGCGCGAGGGTCTACTTCCAAGTTTGCCGTGTGATGAGTAATGGTGTTTAGTCCAGTTTCGATCACGGAATTTTCTACCACGACACCAGTCGGAGTGACCCTAACGGATCCAGAATCCACCAACTCCGCGAGCGAAACTTGGCCGAATGAGACCAAGTTGATTTTTCCACTAAGCATGTGCTTTAAATCGCCGTCAAGTTGCGCATTCGGGTTTGTGGGTGTGGATAGTAGGTCGAACAGCCACCCCGCTTGCGGAGTACCCGTGACGGTGAAACGATATTGCTCGTTTCTAGCATACACGCGTCCGTCCTTGAGAGACGGACTCTGCCTGACGGGTGTCAGCACAAGCCGCTCACCGTGGTTCAATGCGGTGTATTGATAATTGAAATGCGTTTCGGTCATCTGTTCGCCATCTTGCGCGGTGACACGACATGATACATTCGCCGAGTAGCCTAGGTTACGAAGCGTTGCCTCGTATTTTTCCCAGTCGGACTTTATCTCATCGAGCGTCTCGGCGGGCGCAGTCCGGGTCAAGCAAAGAATGGACAGCAGCAGGAGTGTTGTGGTTTTCATTTTTTTTCAATATGCTGATAAAGTGCAATATCACTTATCAAAGTGAACACAGCAGTGGCGGCCTATGCCGCCGTGCGTGAGACAGGCGGCTGATCGGCATGCTGGATTTGGTGGAACGTATTCATATCAACGCGGACGATTGCGGTGGCGATTTCATCCTCGCGCGCCGCTCGTAGACCACCATCAAGCGGTAACAAACTACTCGGTTACCCACCGCCACTAGACCCAGAACACTCGCATCTCTGGATCACATACACACGAACACATCTGTACGGCTCACACTCAGGGAGTTTTTTCTTGCACGATCCTGTACACTGAGGGTAATCGTTGCAGGTTAAATTGCAAGTCTGATTACCGAATACATCAGTGTCTACCGGCGTCACCGGCTCGTCCCCCCGCAACTCGCCGATGGGGGCGGCGACGAGCGCCAGCACGAGGCAGACGGCTGCGAGGATCGAGGAGACGTAGCCGGTGGCGTTGAGCAGACGGGCCATGACGAGAACCTCCAGGAATTGAATCCGCTCGCGGAGCGAGCAGAGCACGGGAATCAAACCGCTCCCTTGCGGTCGCGGCTCGTTGGGGAAGAAGCATCCGGCTTGCGGGCCGGTTTTGTTAGCCCGCCGCGCCAGCTAAAGGGCGAACCACCAGCCGATTCGAGATACGGTGAGCATGGGGTCACGCGGTCGGTGTTGGCGGAACCGGCGGCGGAACGGCCTTCGCCCGGCGCTTCAGCAGCCACCGACACCCGACCGCGATCACGCCGAGTACACCTGCGGCCAGCAGTAGCCAGACGTAGGTGGGAGTGGGGCGTTCCCACTCAACGCCAGGCGGTTCGGGAAGGCCGTAGTGAGTTAGAGTGAACTCGTCGCCCTCGAATGCACCGCCCAGTTCGACTTCGTAAGTGGTTTCGCGGCGAAGTATCAACTTCATCGAGGCGGACGAGTAATCCTCAACCGTGACGGATTTCGTCGGCACTGGCAGGCCATCCACGAGTCGAAATTGCCTCGACACAGTTACCACGCCATCAGTCTTATTCATCCGGATTTTCGCCGTCCCGCCCTGCAAGACGGAGTAGGGGTTCCCGGCCAGTTCTAGTTTGGCCTCATGTATGAAAACGGCGTTCGCGAAAGAGCGGATGGTCACGCCACTGATGGCAAGCGTAGTTGTATCTTGCCCGCTGGTGTTCGCTCGCGCCTGTGGAGAAAGCGGCATTTGACTCAACGGCAGGAAGTTGAAGTCGAGAAGCGGGAACAGGTGAGAGGAGTGATCTCGCACCAGGCTCCTTAGCGGGGCCTCTGGATCAGTACCCACCACGATGTCGTGCAGGAGCCAATTGCCGCTCTGTTGCTTCGCTTCCGGCTGCCTGTTTCTCAGCTCAAAGGCGTAACGCCCATTCATCCCGAACGCTTGGATGCCGGCGCTCGGGTTCCCTTTCGACTCTGGCAAGATTTCGTACCTGAGACCATCGCCTTTGCAGGCGAATGCCGTTGTGAGAGTGGTCAACGACTGCCCGGCGTCCGACTCGCGGCGGTATTCCGTCGTCGCAGTCCCCCTAAACCCCTGCTGTCTCAGTTCCGCTTCGTAACGTTGCCACTCCGCCGCGATTCCTTCTACGGATACTGGCCCAGCCGCACACGGGATGACCCCGAATAAAACGAGCGTGAGGGAAAGTGGAAACCGGGATGCCATGATGTGAGTTCCTGCGTTTCCGGGTCATGTGAGCGGCATTCGTCTCTCGTGGCGAAGACGTTCGGACGACTTGCTATCAAGGTATCCATCCCCCCCCGTGTCAAGAACTATTTCGAACGATTTTCCGCCACCTATTTGACAGCCTTCGGGCCTTTTTTTCCCGCCGTGCGGTTGCCGTGGTCGTGGGCGGCGGCTATCCTATCTGATACTCCGACGTGCCGCACGGCGGAGCGACCACGGTGAGTATCTTATCCAGAGTGGCTGAGGGTCAGGCCCGAAGACGCCACAGCAACCGGTCGGGGAGCGGGTCGCCAGACTCGCCCCGGACGCTGGTGCTAACTCCTGCCCGACGAACCCGGACTGTCCGGCGTGTCGGGGCAGATAAGATACCGAGCAGGATCGACCCCTACACTCGACGCCCTGCCGTATTCTTATCTCACCACCCCCGTTCCCGAACGGGTTTCTGGATAACTCCACTCGCCTGGACCCCCGACGCGGCGTTCCCGCCATCCCGGACCAGGGTGTCTCCGTGCCCGACTTCTCCACCGGTCTCAAATGCCGCCTGTGCGGCAAAATGTACGGCAAGCAGCCGACCAACTTCTGCCCGGACGACTTCGGCCCGCTGGAGGTGGCGTATGACTATGCCGCCGTCCGCCTGGCCATCAGTCGCGCCGCCATCACCGCCCGTCCGCGGAACATGTGGCGGTACCGCGAACTGTTGCCGCTGGAGGGCGAACCCACCGTCGGCCCGCAGGTCGGCGGCACCCCGCTCATCCGCGCCCGCCGGTTAGCCGAGGAGTTGGGGGTGAAAACCCTGTGGATCAAGAACGACGCGGTGAACTTCCCGACGTTGAGTTTCAAGGACCGTGTGGTCAGCGTGGCGCTGAGCAAGGCCCGCGAGTTCGGCTTCACCACGGTCGGCTGCGCCAGCACCGGGAACCTGGCCAACAGCGTCGCCGCCAACGCCGCGCAGGCCGGGTTGGAGGCGTTCATCTTCGTGCCGGCCGACCTGGAACGGGCGAAGATCCTCGGCACCAGCGTGTTCGGGGCGAACGTCATCGGCGTGGCCGGCACTTACGACGAAGTGAACCGCCTCTGCACCAAGGTGGCGTTCAAGTACAACTGGGGGTTCGTGAACATCAACCTGCGGCCGTTCTACGCCGAAGGGTCGAAGACGATGGGGTTCGAGATCGCCGAGGATTTGGGCTGGCGGTTCCCGCAACACGTCGTCTGCCCGATGGCCGGCGGGGCGCTGATCGGGAAGATTCACAAGGCGTTCACCGAGATGCACGCGGTCGGGCTGGTGGACACGCCCGTCACGACGAAGATGCACGGCGCGCAGGCGGCCGGGTGCAACCCGATCACCGACTGCGTGAAGGCGAACCGCGAGCGGCACAAGCCGATCCGCAAGCCGAACACCATCTGCAAGAGCCTGGCCATCGGCGACCCGGCGGACGGCATCTTCGCGGCGAAGTTGATCCGCAACACCGGCGGCTGGGCCGAGGACGTGACCGACGAGGAGATCGTCGAGGGGATGCTGCAACTGGCCCGCACCGAAGGGGTGTTCGCCGAGACCGCCGGCGGCACGACGCTGGCCGTGGCGAAGAAGTTGATCGAGCAGGGCCGTATCCCTCGCGACGAGGAAATCGTCCTGTGCATCACCGGCAACGGCCTGAAAACCCAGGACTGCGTCGGCGAGGCCATCGAGTGGCCGGCGACCATCAAGCCGGCCATCGAGGAGTTCGACGCGCTGTACGCCGACGCCGGGAGCCTGTCGCACGCCAAGCCGGAACTGGTCACCGCTTAAATCCTTCCGAGAGTCTCCCATGCCCGTGACCTTCAAGATCGACAACGAGATGCGTCAGTTCACCGAGGGCGTCGGCACGGTGCCGGTGGCCGGCGGCACCGTCGCGGCCGCGCTCGGTGACCTCGCCAAGCAGTACCCGAAACTGCAATCGCGGCTGTACAACGCGACCGGCGCGCTGAACCCGTTCGTCATGGTGCTGGTGAACGACGAGGACGTGCGCACCTTCGACGCCGAGTGGGAGACGCCGGTGGCGGACACCGACGTGCTGGAACTGCTCCCGCCGACGTCGGGCGGCTGAGCGGGCGGTGTCAAGCAACGCCGAACGAAGCCATCAAGCCGGAACGCGGATGACGCGGATTCCAGCGCGGATCCATGCCGGGATCAGAACCAGATTTAGTGTTGTCTGATCCCCTTCCTCCCTGATTTTTCCGCGTCATCCGCGTCCCTCTTTTTGAACGGTGTCTCTCATGCCCGACGGAATCGACGACGACGACCTGCCGCCAGAGTCCGAAACTCCGGACGGGGCGGCGGTGTTCCCGGAAATCCCGGCCGAACTCGGCGTACACCCGCTACTGCTGGCGGTGATGCACGCCTACGTCTTTCTGGAAGGGTCCGAGCAAGAGGTGCTAAACGGGGCCGTCGCCGAGGAGGCGATGAACTACCTCGGGCAGTACCTGCAACGCTTGACCGGCGCGGACTTGAAGCGGGTGAAGGAGGACTTCGCCACCCTCGTCGCGTTCGCCAAGTCCGAGGACTGGCCGAAGCAGCAGGTGCGGTTCCTGCAAGAGTTCCTGAAGGAAAACCAGATCGGCGGGTGATGGGTTCTTCTTGGCGAGCGGGGGGCGTCAGCCCCCTGTTTCATTGCCGGAAGCCGGACAACAGGGGGCTGACGCCCCCCGCTCGCCTAACACATCGGATACCACCATGAGCGATATTGCCTCCCCGTCCCGACTGGACCGCTACTCGCGGCAGATGCGCGTGCCCGGCATCGGCAAGGCCGGGCAGGAGCGGATCATGGCTTCCCGCGTGACTCTGTGCGGGGTCGGCGCGCTCGGCACCGTGCTGGCGAACACGCTGGTCCGCGCCGGCGTCGGGTTCGTGCGGGTGGTGGACCGCGACTTCGTCGAACCGAGCAACCTGCAACGTCAGGTGCTGTTCGACGAATCGGACGTGACGAGCAACATGCCCAAAGCCGAGGCGGCGGCGGTGAAACTGCGGCAGATCAACAGTACCGTTACAGTCGAGCCCGTCACGGCGAATATCGACCGCACCAACATCGAAGACTTGTGCAAGGACGCCGACCTGATCCTCGACGGGTCCGACAACTTCGAGTTGCGCTACCTGATTAATGACGTGGCGATCAAGCACGGCAAGCCGTGGGTGTACGGCGGGGCGGTCGGGTGCGAGGGGATGAGCATGACCATCGTGCCGGGTGAGACGCCGTGCCTGCGGTGCGTGTTCGAGCGCGGCCCGGCCCCCGGTGATGTCGGCACCTGCGAGACGGCCGGTGTGCTCGCCCCCATCGTCGGCATCGTGGCCAGCTTCCAAGCGGCGGAGGCCTTGAAAATCCTGGCCGGGAAGACGGACGCCATCAACCGCGACCTGTTCGCCATTCACCTGTGGGACAACACCAACCGGCGGGTGAAGGTGGCCAAGCTGGCCGGGCGGAAGGGGCAGTGCCCGTGTTGCGCGAAGCGGGTGTTCGAGTGGCTCGACGGCGACCACGGCACCCAGACGACCAGCCTGTGCGGGCGGAACGCGGTGCAAGTCACGCCGCGCGGCGGCACCAAGCTGGACTTCGCCGATCTCAAGCGGCAGTTGGAACCGTCCGGCACCGTGACGGCCAACCGCTTCCTGTTGAAGTTTCGCGTCGTCGATTCCGGTGACGGCTATGAGTTCACCATTTTCCCCGACGGTCGCGCCATTATCAAAGGGACCGACGACACCGACCGCGCGCGGGTGCTGTACGCCAAGTACGTCGGGCACTGAGCGGGTAGAATCGTAACGGAACTTCCCGGAGGCCCCCCGATGCCCGCGACCCTTTCCCGACCGGTGAAGCGGACGCCCACGTCTCCGCAGCGAGTGGAATCGCCGTTGGATTCGGTGCGCCGATTCACGCTCGCGGAATACCAGCGACTCATCGACCTCGGCATCCTCGGCGAGAAGGACCGTTGCCACCTCTTGAACGGGGTCATCCGCAACAAAATGCCCCAGAACACCTCGCACACCAGCGCCGTGCAGAAGCTCAACCGACGACTCAGTCGGTTACTACCGGACGAGTACTTGGTGTTCCCCGACCTGCCGGTTCGCTTTCCCAGCTCGGACAGCGAACCAGAACCGGACTTCTTCGTCACCGCCGGACCGGATACCCGCTTCGATGAGGTGAAACCGACTGCCGGTGATGTGCTGCTGCTCATCGAAGTCGCCGACACCAGCCTCGCGGCGGATCGCGGGGAAATGCTCGCGATTTACGCCGGCGGCAAGGTGCCGGAGTATTGGATTGTCAACCTGGCGGATCGCGCCGTCGAGGTGTACACGCAGCCGAAGGGCGGGAAGAAGCCGACGTACCGGACCCGCACCGATTACGCGGCCGGCCAGAGCGTGCCCGTCGTCTTGGGCGGCAAGCCGGTCGGCGAGATCGCCGTGTCCGACATCCTGCCCGGAGGGAACTGAGCATGGCCGTCGCACTCGCCCCGAATGGGACCGCTCCCGCCGCGCTACCGGGTACGAATCTGTTCCGCGTGTCGGTCGCCAAGTACCTCAGTATGTGCGAACTCGGCACCCTGACCGAGTCCGACAAGGTGGAACTGATCGACGGCATCCTGGTGAAGAAGATGTCCCGCAACGCCCCCCACGACTCGGCCATCAGCCGCCTCCAGTTCCTGCTGTTCGTCCTACTTCAAAGCAGCCGGGTCGTTCGCACCCAGAGCGCCTTGATCCTGCCGCGCAGCGTGCCGGAACCGGACCTCGCGGTCGTCGCCGGCCCGGCCGCGCGGTACGCCCAGGCGCACCCGCGCGCCGCAGATTGCGAGTTGGTGGCGGAAGTATCGGAAAGCTCCCTCGCCTTCGACCGAAGCCAGAAGTTACAAGCCTACGCCCGTGCCGCGTTGCCGGAATACTGGATCGTGAACCTGATCGACGGCATCGTTGAAGTTTATACGGACCCGCGCAACCGGGGGCGCAACCCGACCTACCGCGCCCGCACGGATTACGCCGCCGGCGAGTCCGTGCCCGTCGTGCTGGGCGGCAAGCAAGTGGGCACCCTCCCCGTTTCCGAGATCATCCTGTGATTTACCTGGATAACGCCGCCACCAGCTTCCCGAAGCCGGAAGCCGTTTACGTCGCGATGGACCGGTTCGCCCGCACCACGTTGGCTAACCCCGGCCGCGCCGGGCACCGCATGGCGCTGGCGTCCGAACACGCCCTGGCCGACGCCCGCCACCGGCT
Organism: Gemmatales bacterium; assembly: GCA_038247725.1. Taxonomy (GTDB): domain Bacteria; phylum Planctomycetota; class Planctomycetia; order Gemmatales; family Gemmataceae; genus JALHQU01. The sequence goes on along the minus strand of JBBRUO010000150.1, from coordinate 2,366 downwards.
CAACCGCTTCTTCGCCGGCCGCGACCCGAACCGCTTCATCTTCACGTTGAACTGCACCGACGCATTAAACATCGCCATGAAGGGCGTGTTGAATGCCGGCGATCACGTCGTCACGACGGACCTGGAACATAACAGCGTCAGCCGGCCGCTCGTGGCCCTGGCCGAGGCCGGCGTCATCACCTTGACGCGGGTGGCGGCCGACGCCAGCGGTACCGTGGATCCGGCGGCGATCCAGGCCGCGTTTACCCCGAAGACGCGGATGGTCGCCGTCACCCACGCCAGTAACGTCCTCGGCACCGTGCAACCGGTCGCGGACATCGGCCGCATCTGCCGCGAGCGTGACGTGCTGCTGCTGGTCGATGCCGCGCAGACGGCCGGCGTGGTGCCCATTGACGTGCAGGCGATGAACATCGACCTGTTGGCGTTCCCCGGTCACAAGTGCCTGTTCGGGCCGACCGGCACGGGCGCGCTGTACGTCGGCCCCCGCGCGAAGGTGCGGCCGTGGCGGGAAGGCGGCACCGGCGGCAACTCGACCGACCCGACGCAACCGACCGACTTCCCGCACTACCTCGAAGGCGGCACGCCGAACGTACTGGGGGTGGTCGGGCTGGTGGCCGGGTTGGACTTCGTGGAGGAGCGTGGGCCGGACGAGTTGCGGACGCACGAGGTCGCGCTGTGCGACCTGCTGCGGGACGAGTTGGAGAGTGTCGGGCCGTTCCAGTTCTTCGGCCACCGCGACGCGGCCCGGCGGGTCGGCACCATCAGTTTCCGCAGCGAGGCGATCCCCGCCCCGGAACTCGGGGCCATCCTCGACGACGACTCGTTCGTCATTGCCGTCCGCCCCGGCCTGCACTGCGCGCCGTACATCCACGCGGCGCTGCACACGTCCCCGGACGGCACCGTCCGCGTCTCGCCCGGCCCGTTCAGCACCGCCGACCACATCCGTCAACTGGTCGAGGCGCTGAAGGCCGCCCACGAGGGGGTTTAGCCGGCCACGGTTCGCTCCTCACTTCGACCCGGAGGCGGCGGCGAGGCGCTCCTGTTTGTCGTGGGCCATCAGCGGGCCGAGGACGTGGTCGAGTTCGCCGGCCAGGATCAGCGCGATCTTGAACACGCTCAGGCCGATGCGGTGGTCCGTCACCCGCCCGTCCGGGTAGTTGTAGGTGCGGATCCGCTCGCTCCGGTCGCCGCCGCCGATCAGGCTCTTCCGCAGGTCGGCCCGCTCCTTGTGAACCTTCTGCTGCGCCCGCTCGAACAGCCGGCTCCGCAGCACCCGCATGGCCCGGTCGTAGTTCTTGTGCTGGCTCCGCTCGTCCTGGCACTTCACCTCCATCTCTTCGGGGGTGCCCTTCTTGTACCAGATGCGGACGGCCGACTCGGTCTTGTTCACCTTCTGCCCGCCCGCGCCGCCGGCCCGCATCCGGTCCCACTCGATGTCCTCGTCCTTGATCTCGATTTGCACGCTGTCCGGCTCCGGCATCACCCCGACCGTGGCCAACGACGTGTGAATGCGGCCCTGGGTCTCGGTCGCCGGGACGCGCTGGACGCGGTGTCCGCCGCTCTCGAACTTGAGCGCCTGGTACGCCCCGCCGCCCTCCACGCCGAAGACGACTTCCTTGAACCCGCCGGCGTCCCCAGGGCTGAAGGAAATATCTTCGACGGTCCACCCGCGCGCGCGGGCGTACCGGCAATACATCTCGTACAGGTTGCCGGCGAACAGCGCGGCTTCGTCCCCGCCGGTGCCGGCGCGGATTTCCATGATGACGCGGTCGAAGTCCTCGCTCGGGTCGATCAACAGTTGGTCCTCGATCTTCTGCTTGAGGGCGTCCCACTTCGGCCGCAGGTCGTCGAGTTCCTCCTCGGCCATCGCCCGCATGTCGGCGTCGGACTCATTCGCCAGCGCCTCGGACTGCTTCACCGCTTCGTCGAGTTTCAGGAACTCCTGATACGGCGTGACGTACTTCAGCAGTCCGCCGCGCTCCTTCGACAGCGCGCCGGCCTTGACCGGGTCCGTGGCGACCGCCGGGTCCGAGAGTTGGGCTTCGAGTTCCCGGAAGCGGAACAGCTTCTGTTGCAGGATGGGGAACATGGGAGAGTGTCCAGAGGACAGAAGACAGAAAGCCAGTCGGGTCGCCGCCGCGAGTGAAACGAGTGCCCGACTCAGCGGAAACGACGGAACCCACGGACGCCGTCCGTGGGTTCCTCGTGTCGTCGGCAACCTACTTCGCGTCGTCGGCCGGGGCGGCGGGCGCGGGGCCGGCCTTCGCACCGTAGCTGGAGCGGGAGAACTTCTTCTGGAACTTCTCGACGCGGCCGGTGGTGTCCACGAACTTCATCTTGCCGGTGAAGAACGGGTGGCTGGCGCT
>JBBRUO010000149.1:0-11388 GCA_038247725.1 Gemmatales bacterium | reverse complement strand
GGGGCCGGCCCCACCTCTCCCTGTCCGCGCCCACCCCCCACCTTTTCCCCACCACCATGGGCCCCTCCCCCTCCCGGGGGGCCCCCCCCCGGTGGGGGGGCCCCCCCCCTCTTGGGTCTCCCCGCCCACGGAAGTCGGCGGAACCGCTTCAACGCGACCGGTCTTCCTTCCATCCCGCCGCCGCCTCACGCCCCCGCGAACACCGGCTCCGTGAGGCGGGCGCGGGGCAACTTCACCACCGTCACCGAACACGGCGCGTCTCGCATCACCCGCTCGGCGACACTGCCCATGAGCAGCCGATCCACCCCGGAACGGCCGTGCGTGCCGAGGATGATCGCGTCGGACCCGGCGGCCGCCGCGTGCTTCACGATCTCCGTCGCCGGGTCACCTTCGAGGAAGATGTGCGACACCCGGATGGCGTGGTTCGCCGGGCGGATCTGGAGCAACTGTTCCCGCCAGAAGTCCGGCCCGCGCGGCGGGTCGTCGGCCGCCGGGGAGTACACGAATAGCAGGGTCAACTCGGCCCCGAACACTTCGGCCAGCCCGACCGCGTGGAAGTACGCGTGCGTGGAGTACGAGGAGAAGTCCGTCGGGTAGAGGATTTTCTTGACGCGGATCATAGCCCCTCCGCGGTGGTGTGAGCGTCGTGCGAAACCAGTGGCCATTCTACCCGGCACGCGGCGGAAAGCCACGCGCGGGTGTCCGCGGACGGTTCCCCGATGCGTGTCAGCGGCGGGCGATCAGCCAAGCTGCCAGCAATAGAACTGCCGCCGTCGCCGCGACGGCCAGCGCCCGCCACCAACGGCGCGGCGATCGTACGACCAGTCGGCGGGAGGGCCGCGGGGTTGTGGGGGACCGAACGAACGGGACGGTGTCCCCGGTCGGGGAAGGGATGGTGGCGTGCGTGGCCACGGTGGGGGTGTCGGCGAAGGGGGTGGAAACGGCGAGGCCGGGCAACACCGACGACCCGACCAACGCGGTGCCGGGGCGGGTCGTCACGCCGGCGGAGTCATCAAGGTGCTGTTTCCGCACCCGTTCGAGGGCGGCGAACACGTCGTCGGGGAATCCCGCCATCGGGACCGCGAACGGGGCCAGCGCCTCGGCCACGGCGGCCGGCGTCGGGTAGCGGTCTTGCCGCCGGCGGGCGACCATCCGGGTGATGACCTTCGATAGCCCGGCCGGCACGTCCGGGCGGAGGCGGTGGATCGGCGGCGGGTCGTCGGTCTGCTTGCGGAGGAGGCGGGCGGCGGGCGACCCGTCGGCGAACGGCGGGTGGCCGGCGAGGAGGAAGTAGAGGGTCGCGCCGAGGCCGTACACGTCCGCCCGGCAGTCCACCGCCGAACTGTCCGCCGCCTGTTCCGGGGCCAGGTAGTCCAGGGTGCCGAGCAGGGTGCGGCCGAGGCCGTGCCGGGGCGTGAGCGCTGTGTCGAGTTCCGTCCGGACGACGCCCAGGTCGAGGATGCGGATCCCGCCGCGGCGGTCGAGCAGCAGGTTGGCCGGTTTCACGTCGCGGTGGACCAGCCCGTGCTCCCAGGCGTGCTGGAGGCCGTCCGCCACCTGCCGGGCGATCAGCACCGCCGCTTCCGCGCGGAAGGTGCCGGCCGTCGCCACCGCCGTCTGAAGGCTGACCCCGTCCACGTACTCCATGACCAGGTACGGGGGGGCGGCGTCGGCGTCGAGGTCGAACACGCGGACGATGTTCGGGTGGTCGAGGGCGGCGGCGGCGCGGGCCTCCCGCACCAGTCGGGCGCGGGCGACCGGGTCGTCGGCGAGGTCGGCGGTCAGCACTTTCACCGCCACCCGCCGGCCCAGCCCGACGTGTTCGCCGAGGAACACTTGCCCCATGCCGCCGGCCCCCAGTCGGGCCAACAGTTTGTAGTTCCGCAGCACCATCCCCCGCCACCGGCCGCCGGACAGATGCCGGGCCTGGAAGGGGGTGAGCACCCCTTCCCCGGCGAGCCGGTCGAACAGGGCGTCCGGGGTCAGACCGCGGAGGTCGCCGGCGGCGGCGCGGGCGGCCACCCGGCCGACGGAGTCGGCGTCCAGGAGCCGGCTCTGGCGGACCAGGGCGACGGCGTCGGTGAGGGTGTGGGGTTTGCCCATCGGTCGGGAGACGGTGGGGGTGGGTCGGTCCAGTGTAGGACCGGAATCGCCCGACGGGGTGTTAACACGGCGAGGGAAATCCCGGCGCGCGGGCGGACCGGGCGGGCGAAAACCGCCGGCACCCTCCGCCGCCGTGTCCTACGGTTCAGGCAGCCACCGTTCCCGACCCCGCCGCCGAGAGGGCGAGTCATGCGCCGCCGTTCGCCCCCACCGGGCCGCCGCCGTTCCGGCACCGCCGCCGTCGAGTTCGCCGCCGTCCTCACCTTCGTCCTCGTGCCACTGATGATCGGCCTGTGGGAGATGGGGCGGGTGGTGCAGGTGCAGCAGATCGTGGCCAACGGGGCCCGCGAGGGGGCGCGGCTGGCGGCCCAGGCGAACACCATCAACTCGACCGGCAGCCCGACGCAGATCCGGGCGGCCGTCGCCCCGCCGAACGCGGCCGGCGAACCGAACGTGAAGGCGGCGGTGATGCAGTACCTGGCCGGGGCCGGGCTGACGCAACTGCGGTGGACGGACGTGGACGTGGCGTACGCCTTCACCAGCGGGAACACCGCCCTCACCGACCCGTACCAGGGGGTGAAGGGGCAACAGTTCCGGGTGACGGTCACCCTGAACCAGGCGGCCCTGAACAAGTGCCTGTGGTCCGCCCTCGGGCTGGTGCGGCCGACCAGCGTGGCGTACGCGGTCCACTGGCAGATCATGGTGGACGACCCGTTCTCGATCGACTCCAACCTGCCCACGTGGTAACCCCCGCCCGCGGAGATTCGCCCATGCGCCGCCGTCACCCCCGCCGGAGCGGGACCACCCTGCCCGAAACCGCGCTCGTACTGAGCGCGTTCCTGATGTTCCTGATGGGGATTTTCGAGTACTCGCGGTTCCTGATGATCTTGCACATCAGCAACAACGCCGCCCGCAGCGGCGCGCGGTACGCGTGCGTGAACGTGTCCAACCCGTCGACCTTCGACACCGTCGCGTACGATGGGCAGGCGTGCATCCACGACTTCGTGCGGGGGGAGATGGGCGGGGCGCACACGCTCATCGACGCCTTCTCCATCTCGGTGTTCCCGTGCGACAACGCGCAACTGTACGCCGACCCGTCGGTGATCACCTCCAAGGGCGGGTCGCCGGCGTGGAACGACGCCAGCTTCTCCGAGCGGATCGCCGTGCGGATCAACGGCAACTACAAGCCGATCCTGCCCGGCTTCGTCTTCTTCTACACCGGCGGGGCGAGCGTCGTCCCGCTGAACATCGCCGCCACCTCCACCAGCGAAGGCTGACCGCCGACCGCGGCACCAGGGGACACCCATGCGAACCAGACAGACGCGCCGGCCGGGCACTATCGTGCCGGTGATGGCGCTGTGCGTGACCGGGCTGTTCGGGTTCGTCGCGCTGGCGGTGGACCTGGGGATGCTGGCCGTCACCCGCACCGAGTGCCAGAACGCGGCCGACGCCGCCGCTCTGGCCGGGTGCCGGCAGTTGGACAACAAGACCACCTCGACGGACAACAACCGGACGGCCGCCGACGCCCAGGCGCGGGCCACCGTCACCTCGAACACCCTGTTGAACACGCCGTTCGCCGCCGCCAACATCGCGGCGGTGGATGTCGGCACCTACACCTACGACACGTCGGGCCAGAAGTTCGTCACCTCGTTCACCGGCACCAAGGCGGCGTCCGACTCGTGGACGGCGGTGCGGGTGCGGCTGGCCGCCGACCAGCCGACGTTCTTCGCCAAGATCTTCGGCATCCAGTCCATGCCCACCGGCTCGGTGGCGGTGTCCGTCCACCGCCCCCGCGACATCGCCCTGATCCTCGACTTCTCCGGGTCCATGTACTTCGGCAGCCTGCCCCACTGGGAGCCGGGTTACGGCAACTCGAACGGGGTGGTGCGGGGGTTGCTCAACCCGGACGGGAACTGGCCGAAATTCGGGCACTACTCCCGGTACGAGGAGTACTCCACCAGTGTCGTCGTCGATCCAAATAACGTGACCTCGGCGACGAACGCGGGTGCCCCGGCCGCCCGGCCGAACCCGCTCCAGAGGACCACCGGGTTCACCCTGAGGTCGGGCGAGGTGACGGCCCCGAACAACTACACGGTGGAGAGCAACAGCGGCCCGCCGATGATGTTCGACTTCCGCTTCAACTCGTCCAACATCGCCACTCCCGGCACGGCGGCGGCCGCCACCGGCAGCATGTGGAACGCCTTCCACCGCTGGTTCCAAGCCACCCCGACGGACACCCCGGACACCAGTCTGGGCATTGTGGACCGCGGCAACCCGTACAAGTATCCCGCGTTCCAGCCGACGGTCAGCGGTGCCACCACCCAGACCAACTGGGTGGAGCGGACGTTCGACTGGACCGGGTACGACCCGTTCGACACGACCAACACGAAGGGACCGACGCCGGCCCCGGACTTCTTCGACCGGCAGGCGAACGACGGCACCACCTCCGTGACCTACACCGGCGACCGCTTCCCCCGCAAGAACGGCGCGGTCCGCACGGCGGCCGCCAGTTGGGCGCAAGCGAACGCCGACGGGGCGGCCGTCAACCCGATCGACTTCCTGAACTGGGCCGGCAGCTACTCGTCCCAGGCCCCGCAGCGGGCGGCCACCAGCAGCGGCAGCGGGGCCACCTTCCGTCCCGGCCTCAACCTGTCGCCCAACACGAACGAGTACTCCAGCGACTGGAGCACCTTCCGGGATGCCACCTGGGAGCGGTACGGGTACGACCTGGACGTGGCCGATTACGTGACCAACCGCGGGGCCAACTGGGACCCCCGCTGGGACTGGGACATCGACGCCGGGGCCTGGGTCCACGCCCGTCCGGTGGGGTTCACCCCGTCGAACACCTTCCGCCCGAAGCGGGTGGCCGCGGCGGCGCGGTTCAAGGGGTACAGCATGGGGCCGGGGTACTGGGGCAAGACGTTCGCCGTGTGGCCGCCCGACCCGCGGTGGGGCGGGGACCTGATCGGGTCGATCCTGGGCGGCGGCGTCCAGCCGCAGAACGTCAGCGCCACCAACCCGGTGAAGGACACCAACGGGAACTGGATCGCCGACTGGCGGAAGCGGTTCTTCCTCAAGACCGACGGTTCCGCGTTCGCCGCCTCGGACAACATCAACTCGACCCTCTTCCAGACGTCGGCGAACGCCATGTTGAGAGTGAACGGTTACCGCATCAACTACGCGGCGGTGCTGGCGTGGCTGAAGTCCGGTCCGCAGATGCTGCCGCCGAACCTGCGCTCCGGCCGCCTCCTGTACTACTCGCGGATCCCCGACGACGCGACGAGTACCTCGGACCTGGATGAGTGCTTCTGGCGGGGGTACATCAACTTCGTCATCGGGTACGACAACGGGTCGAGCAACTTCGACTTCGACCCGCAGTACAACCTGGCCGGGGTCGAGTACCGGGCGTGGCCGGAGGGCGGGAGCGTCGTCACCGGGCGGACCACCAGCGGGTACACGCACGGGCTGACGGCAGTGTTCCCGACGAGCGACCCGGCCGCGCACATGAACTACTCGGACAACCCCAGCCGCCCGCGGGCGCACCTGTGGTTCGGCCCGCAGACCATGCTCATGTACCTGTACGCCCGGTCGCCGCGGAACCAGTGGATGTCGGGCACCGCCCGCGAGGCGCAGTGCTGGCAGTTGAAGGCGGCCGTCAACTCGGCCCTGGAGGACATCCGCATCAACCACCCGAACGACTGGTGCGGGATGGGGTACTTCGCCAACTTCAACTTCTCCACCCCCCGCGTCAGCACCGGGCAGGACTGGTCGAAACTGAAGAACTCGCTGTTCTACCCGAACTCGCTGCTCACCGGCGGCACCCCACTCATCAACACCGTGTCGAACGAGTTGCGGCCGTACAACACCAGCCTGAACGAGTCGCTCGTCGGCAACTTGCCGAACTCGAACGGCGGCACCGACCCGAACACCGGCATGGCACTGGGGTACAACCTGCTGTCCAGTTCCACCGCGCTGTCGGGCTCCGCCTACCCGACGAAGGGCCGCCGCGGGGCGTCCAAGATCGTCATCTTCGAGACCGACGGGGTGCCGAACGGGACGCCCGGCTGGACCCTCACCGGCACCGGGTACAACACCTACTACCGCAACTCCGGGTCGGCCCCGCTGTGGAGTGGGGAGACGCGAAACGGGGTGACGCTGGACAGCAGCTTCACCTTCAACGCGAGTGCGGCCAACGCCGCGCTGGCCATCGTCAGACAGATCACCACCCTGGAATCCGCCAGTAGTCAGGGCGGGCACTCCACGTCGAACACGCCGGCCCGCGTCTACCCGATCGCGTTCGGCGACCTGTTCGACGGGTACAACGGCACCTACGGCAGCCTCGGCACGACGCAGGCGCAGGACGCGATCAAGTTCCTCACCCGCGTCGGGCAACTGGGCAACACGACGACGTGGAGCGCGTCCGCTATCCTGCCCACCACCAGCGTCATCACCGGCGACTACACGACCCGCATCAACAACCTGAAGACGACCCTCGAGCGGATCATGCAGTCCGGGGTGCAGGTGACGCTGATCGAGTGACCGGCCGTGCCGGGATCGCTTCCCCTTCCGCGCCGCACCGGGCCGACCCGCGTGCGGCGTTTTTCTCGGCCGGAAGAGAGTGCCGAGCCGAAGACGAGGCGGTCACGCTTTCGCGGGCTTGGCGGCGTCCTTTTGCGCGATCTTGGCGGCGGTGGCTTTCTCCAGGTCGGCCAGCTCCGGCGGCAGCGCCACCGCCCCCGTCCGCACCGGGATCAGCTCGTCCTCCTCGACCGCCTCCTTCCGCAGCGTTCGCATCTTGCGAACCTTGTCCTGCACCCGCATGAGGCCCTCCAGCAGTGCCTCCGGGCGGGGCGGGCAGCCGGGCACGTACACGTCCACCGGCACCACCAGATCGACCCCCTTCACCACGTTGTAGCCGTACTTGTAGTACGGCCCGCCGCCGCAGGTGCAGGCCCCCATGGCGATGACGAACTTCGGGTCGGGCATCAGGTCGTACAGCCGGCGGACCCGCTCGGCCATCTTCAGGTTGACCGTGCCGGCAACGATCATCAGGTCGGCTTGGCGGGGGGTGGCGCGGAACGCCCCGGCCCCGAACCGGTCCAGGTCGTAGCGGGGGCCGCCGACGGCCATCATCTCGATGGCGCAGCAGGCCAGGCCGAACGTCATCGGCCACAGGGACGACTCCCGCGCCCAGCCGATGACGGCGTCCAGGTTGGTGACGACGAACCCGTCTTCGAAGCGGTTTTCCAGGAACGCGGTCATGGGCTAATTCTCCGGGATTCTGTCGCCGCTTGCCTTGCTCGGCCTTCCGCACCTGTGCAGCGGCCCGGCCCCGCTTCGTCTGCCGCAACCGCCGGGCACGACGGCGCGAGCTCGTGGGGAGGACACCGGCTAGTGTATCCGCCGCCTCGGCTGCTCGCCTCACTTCGCCGTTCTCGGAACGCCGGGGTCACTTCGCCGTAACGGGTCGAGGCGGCGGGGCCGGTTCCCGCGCGACGGGCAGGTACTCTTTCAGCTTGTCCCGCCACGTCGCCGCGTCGGCCGGGCGGTTCCACCCGTCGTACAGGGCGACGATCTCCTTCGCCGCATCCGGCAGCAGCAGCTTCCTTTCGCTCGGCTGGAGGGCCGCCGACCGGCTCACCACTTCCAGCAGCAGCGTCTCGGCCTGTTCCCGGTGGCCGAGACGCGAATGGCAGGTGGCCAGGTTCCGGACGACCTTCAGGGTGGTCGCCGCGTCCCGGCTGAGCTTCTTGGTGAAGCCGGCGGCGGCCGCCTGAAAGAGCGGCAACGCCTCCGCGTGCCGGTCGGTCCCCAGCCGCACGGCGGCCGCGTTGGCGAAGCTGATCTGCGTGTCCAGGTCATCGTCGCCGAGCGTCTGCCGGCGGCCGTCCAGGGCTTCCTGAAAGTAGGCTTCGGCGCGGACGTAGTCCTTCTGCGTGAGGTACAGGTTGCCGAGGTTGTTGATCGTCGTCAGCGTGCTGCGATTGGCGTTGCCGAGAACCCGCCGTTTGGCCGCCAGCACATCGAGGAACGCTCGTTCGGCCTCGGGCGTTCGGCCGAGGGCCCGGTACACGACCGCGAGGTTGTTCAGGCTCTTCAGCGTGTCCTCGGCGTCCGGGCCGAGTGCCCGTCGGCGGACCTCCACCGCCTTCTCCAACTGCTCGGCGGCCTCGCGGAACGCACCCAGTTTGTGGTACATCGTGCCCAGTATGTCGCGCACCTCCCCTTCGACCCGCGGCTGATCCTTGAACCGCTCGCCGACCGAGCGGGCGGTGTAGTCCATCGCCTGCTTCACCGTCACCCCGGCCTCGACCTTCAACCCGGCCGCCCCGCGGCCGTCCGAACTGCCCTGCTTCAGGATGTCCTCCAGCAGGGAGCGGACGGCCGTGGCGTCGGCGGCCATTCGCTCGGCCTCGCCGCGGGCGACGACCGCGTCGGCGGTCTTTTGTTCGGCCTCGCCGCGGGCATCGATCGCGTCCCGCTCGGCCGCCTCGGCGTCCCATCGCGCGGAGTCCGCTCGGATCAGCCCGACGGTGGTGCCGGCGACGCCCAGCAGCAGGACGGCGGCCACCGCCCCGGCGTATCGCTGGATCGTCCGCCGCCGCTTCCGCTGCTCCCCCTCCCGCACTTCGGCGGCCAGCTTGTCCCGTTCGGCCTGCCGCGCGCGGTCGTCGGCCGCCCGCCGCAGGGCGGCCACGGCCGTCGCCACCTCGTCGGCCGTCGCCGGGCGATCCGCCGGCTCGAACGCCAGGCACCGCTTGCACAGGGCGACGACTTCCGGGTCCGCCCCGCACGCATCCAGTCGGGCGAGCGCGTCGCCCGTCTTCCCGCGGACGGCATTGAGGCGGATCGCCTCGCCGTCCCGTCCGTCGAACGGCGGCTTGCCGGTGAGCAGCACGCACAGGATGGCACCGAGGCCGAACACGTCGCTCCGCCGGTCCACCTTGTCGAGTTCGCCGGCGGCTTGCTCCGGCGGCATGTACGCCGGGGTGCCGAGGGCACTGCCGTACTGGGTGAACGGGGTGTCCGAGTCGCGGGGGGTGCGGATCTCGGTGCCGGCGGCGGTGGTGGCGGCGTCGCCTGGGCCGTCGCCGGACCGGTTCGCCAAGACTTTGGCCAGGCCCCAATCCATCACCTGCACTTCCCCGAACGCCCCGACCATTATGTTGTGCGGCTTCAGGTCGCGGTGGATGACCCCGTGCGCGTGCGCGTACCCGACGGCGTGGCAGACCGCCTCGAACACGCCGAGGGTGTCCAGCGGCTTGCCCTTCTTGACCAACTCGTCCAGGGTGCGGCCCTTGATCAGCTTCATCGCCAGGTACGGCCGGCCGTCGGTCAGCACGCCCACCTGATAGACGGCCGGGATGCCGGGGTGCTGGAGTTGGGCGGTGATCCGCGCCTCCTCGACGAACCGGGCGGCGGTGCCGGACACCGGCGCGTACTTGTCCCGCAGCACTTTCACCGCCACCTCGCGGTCGAGGACGAGGTCGCGGGCGCGGTGCACGACCCCCATCCCACCGTGGCCGACTTCGTCGAGCATCTCGAACCCGACGGGACTCACCACTGCGGCACTGTCCACCGACTGTCCCGGCGGGAACCCCATGGTGGCGGCCCTATCGACGTCGGGGAGTGAATTGGTCAGGTCGTTCACGGAGCGGTCTCCTCGGCGTGCGGCTGGCCGGCGGTGCTGCGGACCCACTCCAGGTCGCCCCGCCGCCACAGGTACGCGAACCCGACCAGCAGCACGCCGAAGAACACCAGCAGTTCGGCGAACGCGAACCGGGCGAAGGCCGACGCGGTCTCGGCGTTCGGCCCGCCGGCGTTCGCCTCCGTCGCGGTGGTGCCGAACACCACCGCCCACGGGAAGAAGAACGCGATCTCCACGTCGAAAATGACGAACAGCAAGGCCACCACGTAGAATCGCAGGTCGAACTGCACCCACGCCGTGCCGACCGGTTGCTCGCCGCACTCGTAGATTTCGCCCTTCTCCGGGCTGGGTCGGTTCGGGCGGACCAGCTTCCCGACGAACAGGTTGACGAACAGGAACACCGCGCCGACGGACGCGAAGACGGCGAGGGCGGCGACGAGCGCGGTGGCGGCGGACGCGGTCATGGGGTGGCACCGGGGGGCGCGAGGGTTCCCCTGAGTGTAGCCGCCGGGGCGGGGCGAAACGAGAGCGGACCCGCCGGTATCGGCGGGTCCGCTGGGGGTTACGGTTCTCGTCTCACCCGTCGTCGGGTCAGCTCGTCACGAAGTTGTCGATGGCGACGTTCACGCTGGTTCGCATCCCGACCGACCCGGCGGCGAACGTGCCGTCCGTCGTGGTCAGTTGCTGGATGCCGTCCACCCACATCTCCAACTGGTTGCCGAACATCCGCAGTTCGACAGCCGGGTTCGCGGCGGTGAAGTCGGCGACGTTGAAGTAGCCGCTCAGCGTCGTGGTGGCCAGCACGGAGAGGCCGCCGTTCACGTTCCTCAGGATGCGGACCAGGGCGTCACCGTTGGCCAGCGTGTTGATGGCGGCCGAGTAGTAGTTGCTGTCGCCGGTGCCGTTCGTGCCGACGTACCGCCCGACCACCTGGGCCGACTGGCCGGCGGCGGTGAAGAAGAAGTCGGCGGCGACGGTCCCGTTGGTCAGGGCCGCATTCCCGTTCAGCACCGCCACGTTCGGCTGGCTGGTGGACAGGCCGGTCGCCCGATCCGCCGCCACCGAGTACGCCCCCGACCGCTCTTGCCAGTCGGTGGAGAGGGTGTTCCGCGGCGGGTTGGCGGGGAAGGCGTCCGTGAAGCCCGGCACCGTCGGGGTGGTCGCGTTCCGCGTGACGGCGGCGAAGTCGTCCACCACCGCGCGGTCGGCCAGCTGGATGCCGACGGTCCCGGTCGTGTACGTCGTGTCGAACCCGAACGACACCAGCACGTCGTTCAGGTACAGCCGCAGCGACGAGCCGAGCACCTCGAACCGCAGAACCCCGTTGGCGGCCGACGCGGCGGACACCACGGCCGTGTTCAGGTTCACCGGGGTGGCGACGCCGTTCACGTACTTCCAGATGACGGCCATGTACTGGGTGGGGCTGAACACGTTCAACGCCCCCCAGTACATGTTGACGCCGGTGCCGGTCTGGTAGCGGGCGACCAAGCCCAAGCCGGCGAGGGCACCGGACGGGGTCGGGACCGTGGCCGACACCACCACGTCGCTCGCCGTCACCCCGTTCAGGGTGGCGAGGCTCGTCCCGGTCGCCGCCGCCGCGCCCGTGGCGACGCTGATCGACCCGGCCCGTTCGGTCC
>JBBRUO010000148.1:0-11440 GCA_038247725.1 Gemmatales bacterium | reverse complement strand
GATTTGCCCCAGACTCACCGCCGGCAGGGCGAGGCAAGAGGCGACGGCCAGCAGCAGGTGACGGGCGCGAGTCACAACCATAACAGCCTCGAACGAAGTGGAGTTGTCGCGATTTGGGTACAGTGTAATCAACCCCTCACATTTTTCCCACCCCTGGAATACCCGTCCTGGGGCCGGAGTGTTGGGTTTCCTGACACCGTCAGCCGGCGGGACAATTGATGGGAAAACGCGACCCGCCGGCGTGAAATCCTCACGGCCGGCGGGTCGGGTGTCGGACGGTGTCGATCCGACACGGCCCGTCAGTAGTTCGTCACCATCGCGGCCGACGAGCGGTCGCGGGCCGAGCGGCCGAAGAGGTAGCTGGCCCGCACACCGACTTGCCAGTTGAAGGTGCGGTCCGGCCGCTGGAGCAACGGCACCGCCGCCCCGATCGACAGGTTCAGGTTGTCGCCCACCTGGCACAACAGGCCGGCACTCAGGTTCAGTTCCTTCGTGCCGATGGCCGACACGCTCAACCCCTGGCCGGTGGTGCGGTCGCCGACGGCGTCGATCAACTCCCGCTGGGCGATGGTCTGGTTCCAGTGCAATTCCGCGAACGGGGCCAGTCGGCGGAGCGCCCCGCGGCCGTCCTGGATCAGCCAGTAGCCGATCTGCCCGTCCACCGACAGGATCGGCAGGTCCCACACGTCCGCCGACCCCGACCCGCCGAACACGTTCGGGTTCCACGACAGGTCGCTGCCCGACGCGTCGAAGTTGACCGACGTCCACACCTGCCCGAACAGCCGGTCGGTGGGAGTGAACAGCGCGGCGACGTAGGGTTCCAACTGCACCGACTTATTGCGGAACCGGTACAGGATGGAGTTGTCCAGCAGTGACAGCACCGTCTGGTCCTTGGCCGTCGGCAGGCTGACGGCCAGGCCGGTGGACACCGTCAAGTAACGGCTGCTGGTGAGCAACCGCTTCAGCGCCAGCCGCATGTTGCCGAACTCCATGTCCGTCACCTCGGCCCCCTGCGCGTAGGTACTGGCCAGGGTGCCGGCGAACGGCAGCCGCACCTCGGCCGACCATCTGCCGTCGAGGAACGTCTTTTCCAGGCCGAACTGGAAGCGGTTGACGCCGATCCCGTTCGGGGTGAGCGGCACGTCGCCGAACGAGTCGTAGGTGAAGATGAACCGGTCGCGGGGGATCGGGCTGTTGTCCTCGGACATCTTCACCCGGCCGACGCTGCTGCTCGCGCCCGGCAGGGCGATCACCTGCTGGCCGGTCAGCAGGGCGGTGTACTGGATGTTGTTCCCCACCACCGACCCGTTCACGTCCGACACCGTCGCCGACTGGACGTTCAGCCCGCCCGTCGCCCGCAGGATCTGGGCGTTGATCGCCCCGCGGTTGGCCAGCAGTTGCGCGCGGTCGGCCGGGCTGAGCTGATTGAACGCCAGTACCTGCGCCGGGGTCAGTTGCCCGGTGGACAGCAGCGACTGTAGCGCCGCCTGCGCGAACCCGCGGTCGAAGTTGGCTACCCGCCCGTCCGTCGGCTGGGCGTAACTCAGGTCGGTCGAGGTGAACCCGGCATTGCTGACGAACGTGTTGCCGTTCGGGGTCGGGCCGAAGCGGATGAACGAGCCGGGGGCGTTCGGGTTGATGCGAACCGCGGACCCGCCGGTGCCCGTCGTGGTCGCGCCGGCGAGGCCGAACTGCGCGGTGATCGGCACCCGGTAGGTGACGCTCAGGGACCGCACGCCGAGCAGGTCGCCGAAGGTGTTGGCGGAGTTGAATCGCTCGATGTCCCCGCCGCCGCCGGGGGTGCCGCGGGCGAACTGCGGGGTGATCCCGTCGTTCACCGGACGTGGTGCCGGGGCCACTTGCGGTTCCCCCGGTTGTGCCGGGTTGCCGGGCACGTCCGGTGGAACCGTCGGCGGGAGGGTGGGGTCGGTACCGGGCTGACCCGGCATCGGTACGACGGACCCCGGTGGCGGATACCCCTGTCCCGGGAAGACGGTTCCGGGAGGAGCGTATCCCGGAAACGGCATCACGAAGCCGGGCGGACACGCGGGGGTCTGCGGCGGACAGTAGAACGGGGCAACCAGGGGGGGACGCGGCGGGTTGGGTTGCCCGCTCGCACTCCCGCCGACGACCAGACCCACCGAGAGTCCCAACAGTAGCTTGCGCATCTTCCGCCTCCGAGGGGAACCGTGAAAGTGTCACGGGTTCTCTCATCGGCTCAGTCGGCCCATTCGTTTCAATCGATCTCGTGGATAATTTGACCGTCGTTGCCGCGTTTCAGCCTGACGGCCGAGACGGTCCGGCCCTCGGCTTGCCGCGCGAGTAGCGCCACCGCCACCCCCGGCAGCACGCTCTGGTTGAGGATGTGGTCCACGTTTCGCGCGCCGCTCTCCACTTCCTTGCACCGGGCGACAATGTCGTCCACCACCGCCGGGTCGTAGTCGAACGCGGCCTTGTGGTTCCGCCGCAGTTGCTCGCCCACCCGCGCCAATCGCATCTCGACGATGGTCCGCAGGATCGGTTCCGTGAGCGGGTAGTACGGCACCACCGTCATGCGGGCGCGGAGGGCCGGCTTGAACGCGGCGAGCAGGTCCGGCTTCACCACCGCCGCGAGTTGCTCCGGTTCCGGGACCATCTCCGGGTCGCTACACGCTTTCATCACCGCGTCGGTGCCGACGTTCGACGTGAGCAGGATGATGGTGTTCTTGAAGTTCACCTCGATGCCTCGCGAGTCCGACAACATGCCCTTGTCGAACACCTGGTAGAAGATCTCTTGCACCGACGGGTGGGCTTTCTCGATTTCGTCCAGCAGCACGACGCTGTACGGCCGCCGCCGCACGGCCTCGGTCAGGACGCCGCCCTCGCTCGACCCCTCGTACCCGCGGGGCGAGCCGAGGAGTTGCGACACCTTGTAGTCCTCCTTGAACTCGGACATGTTGATGACGGTCATGTTGCGGTCGCCGCCGTAGAGCAGGTCGGCCAGGGCCAGCGCCGTCTCGGTCTTGCCGACGCCGCTCGGCCCGACCAGCAGGAACACGCCGACCGGCTTGTTCGGGTTGCCCAGTTCCGCTCGCGAGAGTTGAATCCCCTGGGCGATGGCCTTCAGCGCGTGATCCTGCCCGACCACTCGCTGCCGCAGTTTGGCCGGCAAATCCAGTAGCGTCTCGATCTCGTTCCGGACCATCTTGCCGATGGGGATGCCGGTCCACCCGCCGACGATCTGCGTCACCGCCGCCGCGTCCACCACCGGCAGTACCAGCGGCGACTCCCCCTGGAGCGCGGCCAACTCGTCCTTCATCCGGCCGATCTCCGCCTTCGTCTCCGGCGTGGGACCGGAGGCCTCGGCCTCGTCCAACTTCGCTCGTACAGCGGTCGCCAATTCCCGCTCCTTCGTCAACCGCTCGGCCAACTCGTCCCGCGTCTTCTCGGCCGCCACCTTCCGGTCGGACAACTCCGCCAGTCGCCCGTCGTGGTCGGCCCAGCCGGTGTTCTCCCGCGTCAGCGCGGCGATCTCGATACCCAGGTGTTCGACCTCGCGGATCACGTCGTCGAGCGCCGGCGGGGTTGCTCCCTGACTGAGTTTCACCCGCGCGGACGCCGTGTCCAGCAGGCTGACGGCCTTGTCGGGGAGTTGCCGTTCGGGGATGTACCGGATGCCGAGTCGCACCGCCGCCTCGACCGCTTCGTCCAGAATGCGGACCTTGTGGTGCTTCGCCATCACCTCAGCCACCGCCCGCAACATGCGGATCGCCCGCGCCTCGTCCGGCTCCTCGACGCGCACTTCCTGGAACCGCCGTTTCAACGCCGGGTCGCTCTCGAAGTACTTCTTGTACTCGTCGAAGGTGGTGGCCGCGATGGTCCGCAACTCGCCCCGTGCCAGCGCTGGTTTCAGCAGGTTCGCCGCGTCGTTCTGCCCGGCTTGCCCGCCCGCACCGATCATCGTGTGCGCCTCGTCAATGAACAGGATGATCGGCGTCGCCGACGATTTCACTTCCTGGATGACGGTCTTCAACCGGTTCTCGAACTCGCCCTTCACCCCGGCCCCGGCTTGCAGCAACCCCAGGTCGAGCGTGCGGACGTGGACGTTCAGTAGCGGCTCCGGCACGTCCCCGGCGACGATCCGCAATGCGAGACCTTCGACCACGGCTGTTTTGCCGACGCCGGCTTCGCCGGTGAGGATCGGGTTGTTCTGCCGGCGGCGGGTGAGGATGTCGATGACCTGCAAAATCTCCTTGTCGCGGCCGAGGATGCGGTCGATCTTCCCGGACTTCGCCTGCGCGGTCAAATCGACGGTGAACTGGTCCAGTGCGGGCGTCTTCGACCCGCCGGGCGGGGCGGAGCCGTCGGCCGGATCGCCCGCCGAGGACGAAGTCGCGGCCGCCGCGACTTCGTGCGCGTTCTCCGCGCTCCGGGAATGGCGGAGCAACTCGGCCAACTCCTTGTACAGCGTGTCTTCCGGCAGCTTGGCCAACTCCGGTGACGACGCCTTCACCCGCATGGCCAGCATCCGCTCGGACACCGCGGCTGCTAGCAAATGCCCGGAGCGGACCAGTCGCGCGCCGCACTCGATGGACCCGTACAGCCACGCCTCGCGGCTCAGGTCGAGCGTCTCGACCGACAGGTCCGGCGCGCGGCCGTTGCCGGTCTTGAACTTGTTCATCGCATTCGTCAACTGCGTCCGCACCGTGGCGGGGTCGATGGCGTATCGCCGGCAAATCACGGCGATGTCGTTGTCGGCGGCCTCGAACAGCTTGAGAAACCAGTGCTCGATCTCGACGTGGTAGTGCGTCTGGGAGAGGCACAGGCCGGCCGCCGCCTCCAGCGCCGCCCGGCACGTCGGGTTCAGCTTTTCGAACAGGTTGCGGGCGGTGAGGGACGGCATGGCGTGGTTCCAGTTGGGGTGGGAGGGCAATTGGTGGTTGGTGCTTGGATCGTGCGTGTCTGTCCTTCTCGGGTGGCCGGCTCTCTCCGAGAGTCGGTCGGGAAGAAGTCGCTCCCGGCGGTAGCGACCCACCCTAAAGACATTCACACCTGCGTCACCCACTCGCCCTCGAATACGGCGTCGCCGACGGGGGCGTCCGGGGTGTCGGAGATCAGCCAGACGTTCCACCCGAGGCGGGGGCCGAGGCCGGCGTCGGCCAGTTCCGCCTCCGGCACATCGCTCGCCGCCAGGAGCAGTTGGATCTCGAAGTCGAACTCCGGGCCGACGAATGTCTTCGTCAGTTGCGACAGTAGGAACAGCGTTTTCCGTTCGACGATCGGGTCGCGGTCGGGCAGAAGTTCGCGGAACGTGTGGTAGTTCACCGGCCCGACCACGAGGCGGAACCGCGACTGCAAGTCCCAGACCCGATCCCCAACGATGACGTTCAAGCCCAGCACACCTTGCTCGCCGAGGCGGGGTTTGTCCGCGTCCGGCACTTCCAGCCATTGACCGCGGAACGGTTCCACGCGGATCGGCAGTTGGAAGTAATCTTCCAAGAGTAATTGCAGATTGACGGCGTTCCGCGGACGCTGCACGAACAGCCCGGCGTACCGCAGCAACCCGGTGTCGTCGATGCGGCCGAGGATCGACGGGTCGGCGGCGGGTTCGGCGCGGTCGGCCCCGGCCGCCGACCAGCGGTAGTCGTCGGCCGCCGCCCCGCCGCCGCGGACCACCAGCCGCCGCGTCAAGCCGGGCGTGGCCAGCCCCATCAGCCCGCGAATCGAGGTGGTGAACGGGTCGGCCGCCGACCGCCGATACTCGCCCCGCTCGAACGGAATGTAGAAGCGGTACTTCTCCCACGCCCGGTAGAAGAACGACACGAACCGGTGGTTGAACAGGTCGAACCAGTCGCGGAGGGCGGCGTGGTCGGTATCCGCGTCGTCGGTGACGGTCGGGATGAGGGCTTGCGTGTAGTGCGTCGGCAAGACGCCGTTCGCCCCATACAGGCCGAAGAACGTGACCGTCAGCAGTGGCACCGGCCGCTCGAGCGTGGGCGGCGCGAGCGCGTGAATCTGGCTCGGCGGGAATGACAGCGACGGGTGCCCGCGGAACCGCACCGCCTCGGCGTCCGGCAGCGCGTCGGTGCCAACGGGCCGCCGCGAGCGATCCGCCAGGAACGCCCGCACGGCCGCGAAGAAGTCGAACTCCCACGGGGTCGAAGTCAGGCGGTCGAGGACGGTGCGGGGGTTCATCGGCGATTCCCGTCAAAAGCCGTTCCGCGAAGGGGTGTCCCATTGCGGACCAGCCAATTCTTACACCTCCCCTCGTTGAGTGGAGGTCGGTCGCGCAGCGACCGGGAGGGGAGATTGCTCTCCCAAAAGGCAGACGAAGACTCCCCTCCCGGCGGCTTCGCCGCCGACCTCCCCTCAACGAGGGGAGGTGAGAAGCGTTCCCCACACCCCGCACGGTGGGACAGCCTGAGCGAGGTCGTGTACGAGTGGTCGGGTCGTTCGCGGTGCGAACGGCCATGACCCGCCTCACAGCAGGGTGCGGTCGCCGGCGCGGGGCGGGCCGCGGTAACTCGGCTCGGCGTCCTTGTTGTACTTGACCGACAGCCGCGCGAACGAATTCAGCGACACGGCCAGGGCGAAGAACCGTTCCAGCACGGCCGCGAACAGCAGCCCGCTGGTGGTCGCGTACTTGTCCTCGTCGAGCGCCAACTCCACCTCGATGCCGCGAATCAGCCCGGCCGCGTCGTCCCCGCCGAGCCACGCCACCGTCCGCCGGTGTGACACGGCGAGGATGCCGTCGATGGCGGCGCGGGCGGCGGCGGCGGCACCGGGGTCGGCCGCCGAGTCGTTCAGGTCGTACAGCCGCAGCAGCCCCTTGAGCGCGTCCAGCCCGCCGTCGGAGGCGAGCGGCAGATGGTTCAAATTCAGGTGCGAAACCAGGTGCCAGTAGCGGCCCTTGGCGGTGCCGGGGCGGAGCGAAGCGGTCGGGTTGCGGACGCACTGGACGGTCAGCCCGGCCCCGCCGAAGCCCGGCTCCATCCGCACCTGATCGCGGGTGCGGGGCAGCCGCGCGGGCAAGTCGCGGTTCGTGCAAAGGGCCTTCACCACGACCACCTCATCGGTCGCCTCGGCGGGGCGGAACGTGGTGTCCACCAAGTGCAGGTACACGTCGGTCCCCTTGTCGCCACCGGTCAAACTCGGCCGCCGGCTGGCGTACCAGAACGCCGGCGCGTCGGGCCGGTCGCCGTGCCGGGACTGGTAGAACGGCTGGTACTCGCGGGCCGGGCCGCGTGGCGGGGTGGCCGTCACGCCCGTCACCTGATAGACCTCGTGCCCGCCGTCCTGCGCCAGCACCGGCACGATCTTATACTCGGTCTTCGTGTGCGTCAGCGGGATCGGCTCGGCGTGCAACTCGAACAGGTTCACCGCCGGCGTGCAGCCGAGGCGGAACGCGCCCGGTTCCATCAGTTGCTCGACGCGCGGGTTCGTGCGGTCGAGAAAGACGATGACGTCCACCTGCTTGCCGGGCGACAGGCGCTCGCGGATTTCCGCCCACCGGCCGACATCGAGGTACAGGAACTTCGGCGGGTAAGCGAAGTATTCGGTCAACAGCCGGTACCCGGGGAACACCGTCGGCGGGTACGGCAACAGCCCCTGATCGGTGTCGAACCCGACCGGGCGAAGTACCTCCGACGCGGCGAACGTGGCCGACACCTTCGGCCGCTCCGGGTCCACGAATGCGACTTCGAGCGCGTGGTGGAACAGCAGTTCGTACAGCCGGGCGGTGAACCCGGCATCGCCGAGCAAGTGGAAGCGCAGGGTGTCGAAGCCGAGCGCGGACAGCGGCGGTTCGGCGGTGGCGCGGAGTCGCAACCGCAGGGCGGCGACGGCCCGCGCCGGCGGGTTCAGCCCGGCGGGGAAGGGCGGGGGGTGCAGCACCGCCTCGGCCACCGTCACCGGCCACACCGTCACCGGGTAGCAGGTGCGGTACTTGCAATACTGCCCGTCCACGCGGCCGGTGTGCAACGGTGCCCCGGCCGGGATGGTCACGCCCGTCGGCTTGACGTGCGACGGCATCACCTCGAACTGCGCGGTGGCCAGCGACGGCACCGGGGCCAGCGCGTGCGGGTACACCACCGAGAGGATGGCGTCGGTCAACTCCGGGAATTCGTCGTCGAGTTTCCGCCTCACCCGGCCGGACAGCAGCGCGAACGCCTCGATCAGCCGTTCGACGTGCGGGTCGGCGGCGCGGGTCGGCTCCAGCTTCAGCCGCGCGGCCGCCTGCGGGTGCGCGGCGGCGAACTCCTGCGCCAGCTTGCGGATGAACACCAGCTCGGATTCGTAGTACGGCAGCAGGTCGTCGGTCATGTGCCCCCCGGAGTCGTCACCACGCACTTGCCGGTATTCAACTCCAACAGCGTCTCGAAGGCCACCGCCGGGGCGGGGTCGGCGGCGATCCGGGCGTCGATGCGGTACATGACGGCCATCCGCGCGTCCGGCTTCTCGGACAGCATCACCACCCGGACGTTCTTCAGCCGCGGCTCGAACCGCTCGATGGCCGCCTTGATGACCTGGCCGATCACGTCCCGCTGCTGCTTCGTGTCGGCCTCGGCGGAGATCAGGTCCGCGACCCCGTAGGCGGCGACCGAGCGGGCCGTCTCGGTGAACCGGACGGGGACGGAGCGGAGCGGGCAAACGGTGTTCAGCAGGTCGTTCAAGTCCCGCAGTACCGACGCCATGAGCTGGCGGATCGAATACCCCGGTGCCGCCGCCGTGCCGCTCGACCGCGGGTCGAGGAGGCGGTCGAAGACGGACGGTTGGAGGCCGGGGATCGGCTCGTCGGTGGGAGTCATGGGGAGTTAGATTACGCCTTCCATCATCAAGTGGAGTCCGAAGCTCACGTCATCCGCCTTCGCCCGGCTGAGGCGGTCGTTCCACGCCTGCTGGCGGGCGGTGTTCTGGCTGTGGTTCGTCTGCGTGTCGTACAGCCCGTCGCGGCCGGTGGCCGGGTCGGTGTTCAGACGGGCGAGCAGCGTCCGCGCCTCCCGGCCGAGGCGGTCGATGTCCGCCTGGAAGCTCCGCTGGACGTATCGCATGCGGTTGTTGGCCGTCGATCCGGCGTCCCGAAGCACTTCCACCACGGCCGCGTCGTAGGAGAGGTTGAGGACCTGTCGGATCAAGTCGCGGGCGATCAGCCCGGTGATGTCGTAGTGCCCCTGCTCGTGCCGCAGGAGGGGCTGGCTGGTGCGGGCGGCGGCCGTCGCCCACGAGTCGGCCGAGTTCAGCGCGACCGTCACCCGCGCCCCGTGGACCCGATACTCGCCGTTGGCGAGGCGGACGGACCAGCCGCTCATCGTGAACGACGCGCTGGCCTGAGCGGTGTGGGGTGGGGACGGGGAGGCCGTCACGGTCCGGAAGTTGCCCCACGTCAGGGTGCGGGGGAAGCCGGTCATCGCCGCTCGGATCTCGGAAAGGGTGGCCATCGCTGCCGCTCCGGTGTGAGTTCAGCCGGGGCGATCGGGTGCCGGTCGGCTGTCACCCCACAATGCGAACGGCCGTGGCACTCCGGACAGGCGAAGTGACACGGCACGAGATTCGCCGGCCGACCCGGCCGCGCGTCAGCCCACTGCGATCTCGGTGATGGAGACGAACGGGGTCGGGGTGCCGCCGCTGAGGTACAGCCGGCCGCCGATGCCGACGGTCAGGTCCGGGCTGTCCGGGAGCCAGTCGGTGGCGCGGCCGAGTTTCAGGTCTTCGTCGGCCGACAGGTGCGTATTCGGGTACAGCCCGGCCAGCAGCACGTCGCCATCGACGCCGTCCTTCGTGACGAGGCGGGCCGGTCGCCAGAAGATGTCGCGGGGGCCGGTCGGCGGGTTCATGGTGACGCTGGCGATCGTTTCCAGCGGCACCCAGGCGTAGGCCCCGCCGGACCCGAACACCTCCAGCACCGTGCCGAAGCGCTCGTCGGCGTCGGTCAGCGGCGCGGGCGCGGCTTCGTTGATCGAGGCGGTGACGGCCGGGGTGCCGGCGGCGGCCTCGGCGAACAGCGCCTTCGCCTGCCCGGCGTCGCCGGCGGCTTGCGCCTTCACGGCGGCGAGCCGCTTCAGCACGTGTTCGGGCGGGGCCGACATGGTGTCCGGGTCGGCGGTGCCGGCGAACACCGCCCGCCGCTTGGCCTCGGCGTCCAGCGTCTCGCGGAAGTGGGCGACGGCGGCGAGGTGTTCCTGCTTCTCGAACCGGATCGCCTCCAGTTGCTTCTGGGCGCGGACCAGGTCGCCGGCGAAGAGGAACAACTCGAACAGGAACAGGCGGGCGCGGTTGTCGGTCGGGTTCGCCTTCACTTTGGCGATCTGGGCGGCGGTCGCCTCGGCCAGCTTGCCGGCCTGGAACAGTTCGTTGGCGGTCATCGGGGTCGCGCTCCGGGAAAACGGTTACGGGTATTCCGGCTCCCGGCGGCGGAATCTTTCTCGGCGAACGCGAAAACCCGGCGGGTGAGGCCGGGTCGCGGGCCGGAAGCGGCCGGGGGTCACACCTTCTGGTTCTTCTTCACATCCCACCCGCCGTGGGCGGCCGCGTCCAGGGTGCCGTCCGGCTTCTGCGGCTTGTAGTCGAACTCCACCTTGGTGAAGTTCAGCGAGAACTGGTCGGTCGGCACCCCGCTGCCGCTGTGCCCGCCGGACTGGTAACTGGACACCAGCAGGTCTTCCATCTTGATGGTGTAGTACTCTTCCTGGTTGCCCCCCTGCTTCCGCACGTGCAGCACCGCCTTCTTGATGTGCTGACCGGTGGCGCACGCCAGCATCAGCAGCGGGCTGGCCTTGTTCACGTGGGTGGTGAAGTGCAGGTCCTGGAAGCTGGCCTTCCCGGCCCCGCCGCCGCCGCCGCCGGCGTGGCTGCCGGCATTCGACACGCCCCAACTGAACGACTCCAGTTCGATCGTCCCGCCCAACTTGCCGTCGCTGCTCTCGCCCTTGATCCCGTCGATTTCCAGCAGGAAGTCGGTCGCCATGATCTACCCTCGCCTCGGTGTGATGGGCCGCGTCTGGTGCCCGTGTCCGCCAGTGTGATGCGAACCGCGGCCGGAAGTCGGACACGATCCGCCGCGTTTTTTCCTCACCCCTTCTTGGTCGGGTCCGCCACCAGCCGCATGGACAGGTCCAGCCCTTCCAGTTGGGTGTGCGGGCACAAGTGGGCGACGGCGTTGTACACCCCCGGTTGGCCGGGCACCCGCTCCACCTTCACCTGCGCCCACTTGAGCGGCTTCTTCGCCTTCTGTTCGTTCGTCGCGATCTCCGGGTTCGGCTCGACGTAGTTCAGGATCCACCCGTTCAGCTTCTTCTCCAAATCGCCCTGCTCCATGAACGACCCGACCTTGTTCCGCACGATCACTTTCAGGAAGTGGGCGAACCGCGACACGCACAGCATCAGGTTGAACTTGGCCGACAGGATGGCGTTGGCGTTGGCGTTCGGGCCGGCGTACTTCATCGGCTTCTGGCAACTGGCCCCG
>JBBRUO010000147.1:0-11462 GCA_038247725.1 Gemmatales bacterium | reverse complement strand
CGGCCAGTGCGCCCTCAAGGCGCTCCGGCTCGAACTGATCGACGGCGTCCCGACCGCCACCGCGTTCGATTACATCGAACACGCCAAAATCCTGTCCCAGCCGGACGCCGACCCGGACGCCCTCACCCGCGAGGCGCTGGAAAAGTTCCTCTCCCGCAACCCCGTCGGCAAGGACGTGGTGGCCATCGGCATCCCCGGTCAGAGCGGCCTCGCCCGGTTCGTGAAGCTGCCGCCGGTGGAAGAGAAGAAGATCCCGGACATCGTCAAGTTCGAGGCCAAGCAGCAGATCCCGTTCCCGCTGGATGAAGTGGTGTGGGACTACCAGAAGATCGGCGGCGGGGAGAACGTCGGCGGGTTCGCGATGGAGACGGAGATCGGCCTGTTCGCCATGAAGCGGGACCTCATCAGCCGCACCCTCGGCCACTACCAGGGGGTGAAGGCGGAAGTCCACATCGTCCAGATGACGCCGCTGGCGCTGTGCAACTACGCCACCTACGAGATCCTGGGCCGGGGCGGGCCGGACGGGCTGGCGGACGGCGTCGCGGCCCCGGAGAACGACGACACCCCCCGCGGCAAGAAGCGGTGCGCGGTGATCCTGGACATCGGCACCGACAGCTCGAACCTCATCATCACCGACGGCGGCAAGATCATCTGGCAGCGGCCGGTGCCACTCGGCGGGAACAGCTTCACCAAGGCGCTGGTGAAGGAGATGAAGCTGACGTTCGCCAAGGCCGAACACCTGAAGCGGAACGCGGCCAAGTCGCCGGAGCTGGCGCAAATCCTGAAGGCCCTGCGGCCGGTGCTGCAAGACTTCGTCGGCGAAGTGCAGCGGTCGCTGGGGTACTTCACCAACACCCACCGGGACGCGCACGTCGCCTTCCTGCTCGGCCTCGGCAGCGCGTTCAAGCTGCCCGGCCTCCAGAAGTATTTGGCCGAGAAGCTGTCGCTGGAAGTGAAGAAGCCGGCCAAGATGACCCGGCTGACCGGGGAGACGGTGCTGAACGACCCGACGTTCAACGAGAACGTGCTGACGTTCCCGGTCGCGTATGGGCTGGCCCTCCAGGGGCTGGAGTTGGCCCGGCTGAAGACGAACCTGCTGCCGAGCGAGATCCGCGTGGACCGCATCATCCGCGCCAAGAAGCCGTGGGCGGCGCTGGCCGCGTCGTTGCTGGTGGGCGGGCTGGCCGCCGCCTGCGTCGGCCCGGCGTCCGAGTACGCGGCCGTCTCTGATCCGAAGCTGAAAGCGCCGATGGCCGCCGCCAAGGCCGCCGCCAGTGACGCGGCCGCGCAGAACAAGAAGGTGGGCGAACAGGAGACGGCCGTGGCGGCCGGCGTCACCCAGGTGAAAGCCATCGTGGCGGGCAACGACGAGCGGTTGAACTGGGTGCGGCTGAACGAGGTGATCGGCGCGGCCCTGCCGCGGCACGGCTTCTGGTTCGACAAGGACGCCGCCACGAACCCGGACACCGTCCTCCTCTTCCAGCAACTCGGGTACGTCACGGCCGACCAGGCGAAGGCGGTGGCCGAGAACCGGATGCGGCCGTTCGAGGTGGCCGACTCGAACCTGATGCTGGAGCCGAAGGACGGCCCGCCGGTGGTGAACCAGCCGTCCTACTGGGCCACCCCGAACGGCCGGCAGGCGTTCATCGCCTACGCCAAGCGGATCGCCAAGGGGGTGCCGGACACCGACATCTACCTGCCCGACCTGTCCGAACACCTGGCCCAGGTGAACATCGAGGCCGTGACCGGCCGGTACGTCGCCGACCCCACCGCCTTCCTCAAGGCGGCCCAGGCGGAGGCGGACAAGTACGGCATCAACGACGTGGCCGTCACTTCCATGATGCGGGCCGAGCCGGAAGTCCTGAAGAAGCCGGGACCGGACGGCAAGCCGGGCCGGTTCAAGGCCGGGCCGGACGGCACCGCGGTGAAGTTCCAGGTCGGGCCGGACGGGAAGCCGGTCACGGACGCGGAGGGCAAACTGATCCCCGACCCGAACGGCCAATACCTGCGCGACCCGAACGGCGTGACCGTCGAGGTGGCGACCCTGCCGCCGGAGAAGAAGTTCGTCGAGGGCAAGTGGACCATCGAACCGCCTGTGGACGAGAAGACCAAGGCCGTGGCCCCGGTGTGGGTGGTGGAGGTCCGCGGGTACACTTACTTCAGCGCCGGCAACCCGCCACTGGCCCGTAAGTTCCTCCAGGAGTGCTTCGTCCGTAACCTGCAGCGGTTCGACGAGTTCGCGGCCAAGACCGACGGCGGGAAGGAGAAGGTCGCCAACCTGCTGCCCGGAGCGGCCGACCCGGTTCGCGGCCGCGTCAGTCACGGCTTCCTGTGTATCGCACCCAAGCCGTCCGACGCCGCCAAGTTCGATTACATCCTGAGCAGCAAACTGGATTACCTCCTGACCGCCGGAGCCACCGGAGCCGCCGCGGCCCCCGGCGGAACCGGTGACACTGGCAGCGGTGAGGGGTCCATGGGGCCCCAGCCGGGCGGCCCCCCCGGTATGATGCAGCCCGGTTCGATGGACGGCATCGGTGGCCCCGGCATGGGTGGTGCGGCGACCGCCGCCACGAAGTTCCGCGACCTGTTGCCGGGCGGGTCGTCCGCGCCGGCCGGCAGCGGCGGCTTCGGGGAAGGCTTCGGCCCCTACGGCGGCGGCATGCCAGGGATGCCCGGCATCCCTGGCATGCCCGGCGGCGGCCCCGGTGCCGGACAGTCGTCCGCGGGGGGGCCGCCCGTTGTCGGCGGGCGGAAGAAGCCGTTCGAGTTCGTCGTCTACTTCCTCTGGCAAGAGCCGTCGTCCACTGACACCCCGCCGGCGGCCGAACCCGTCCAATAACGGTTCACGGTCGCCCAGGCTTCTTCTCGGTGAGCCGCCGCGGAACGCGCCCGCTCACCGAGATTCCCCCGCACACCCGACCCCGGATCGGATCACGCCATGAAATCCAGCCTGCTCAAGAAGCACTCGTTCTGGTTCCTGTTCGGGGCCGTCCCGCTCCTCGTCGGGCTAGGCGTCATCATGATCTCGTCGTCCGTCGGCGGGGCGACCGCCGAGCGGCTCAAGGAGTTCGACGCGCAAAAGGCCGAGATCGCCGGGGCCAAACCCAAGGGCATGGGCGTCGGCATCGAACTGTCCAAGCAGAAGGGCGTCCTCGACACGAAAGTGACCGAGTTGTGGGGCAAGAACTACCGCCAGCAAACGAACGCCGGTCTGTTCAAGTGGCCGTCCACCCTCCGTGGCGACACCGAATTGGCGCGGCTCGAGAACCGCGACTTGCCGTTCGGCCACGACTTCTTGGAGCCCCTCCCCAAGGACGCCACCGCCGACGGCCCCCGCAAGTCCTACCTCGACGCCAACCAGACGGAACTGACGGAGTTCGCCTCGCAAAACGTCTACCGGAAGGCGTACGATGACATGGCCGAGATGGTCGCCCCGACCCGGTTCGGGAGCGGCGGCCCGGCGGCGGCGGCCGGCGGCGAAGGCCCCGGCATGCCCGGCGGCGGACGGGGAGGGCCAGGAATGCCCGCCCCAGGGATGCCCGGTCCGGGGATGGCCGGTGGCGGCCTCCAAAACAGCACGGGCAGCGGCTGGCAGGCCGTCCTCCGCCACGTCACCGACTGGGGCGGCACCCAGAAGCCGACCGTCCCGGAACTGTGGCTGGCGCTGGAAGACATCTGGGTGCAGCGGGAACTCCTGGCCGTCGTCGCCCGGACCAACACCGCCCTCACCAAACTCGAGCCGGAGTTCGCGTTCTGGGACTTCAACCCGCTCAAGCGGACCTTCGTCAGCCGCATGTGGAAGATCGACCTGGAGGTCGTGACCGACGCGGACCGCAAGCGGTTCCTCAAGGCGACCGTCCGCAACCCGAACGACCGCCTGCAAATGCTCGGGGCGGGCAAGGTGATGCGGCTGAAGGTGTGGCTCGACGACCCGACCGAGAAGCAACCCACCCTCCCGGAATACGTGATCGGCGGGGAACTGGTGGTCGGCCACGGGACGATGGACGTGCCGCTCCAGAAGACAGACCCGCGGAACAAGTCGTTGCCCGGCAACCACGCCATCCCGTTCTCGAGTCTCATCACCCGCATTTCGAAAGTGGAACAAATTCTTGACGAGGTGAGCGTGCCGGTGAAGCTGATCCAGGCCCTCGAACTCGGCATCACCGACCACCGCCGCGGGGCCGCCACGTTCGTCGCGCCGAAACTGAAAGGCCTGCCGGAGGATCCGGTCGCCGACCCCACCGCCGGGAACACTGGCGAGGGTGAGTATCCGGGCGCGGGCGGCGGCGGACCCGGAATGCCGGGAGTGCCCGGCATGCTTGGCGGACCCGGCATGCTCGGCGGACCCGGCGGGGTCGGTGGTGCCGCCGCTGCGGGCATGAAAACCGGCACGAAGGAAGCGGTCCTCCTCGGCAACAAACTCCGCTACCTCGAAGCCACCGACCAGGTCCGCCGGATGCCCGTCGCCCTCGCCGTCGTCCTCGACTTGGCCTACGAGCAAGACTTGCTCATCCAGTTCACGAACTCGCCCATCCGCTTCCACGTCACCCAGACCGGTTGGCAGCGGTTCCGCGGGACGCTCCCGACGACCGCCACGCTGGGCGGCCGGCCCGGCCCTGGGATGCCCGGCGGGCCTGGGATGCCCGGTCCTGGTATGCCTGGCGTACCGGGGATGCCCGGTCCCGGAATGCCCGGCGGCGGCAGTCCGGACGGGGAGGGCGGGTTCGGCGGCGGGGCGAGTTCCCCGGCCGTCACCGCGCAGGCGAACGCCGGTCTCGTCACCCTCGCCGTCTACGGCGTGGTCTCCCTGTACAATGAGTTGCCGGTCGCCGAGGTGAAACTGGACGACGACGAGACGTTCGAGACCGGGGCGAGTTGGAAGGAGCCGAAGAAGGTGAGTACGGACGAAGAACTGCGGGTCTTGTTCCCGGACGAGTACACCCACGCCCGGATCAAGACGGTCGTCGATTTCCGCACCCACGACCTGTTGGCATTCGCCTGGGAAGGAGCCCCGGACGACAAACTGACGTTCACCGTCGCCGAGCAGGCGGCGAAGTTCGGCCTCGCGCCGGGTGACGCCCAGGATCAGCCGAAAGTACAACACCGGAAACTGTTCGCCGTCCGCCGGACCGTCACCTGGTCCGTCGATTAACCCCGATCCATCCGACCGTCCGTTCGCCCCACACGCGGGCGACAACCCCGCGACCGGAACCGAGAGGTGCTGCCATGGCCAAAGCCGGATTCAAAGACCTGCTCCTGAAGAAGGGCGAGAAGATCGCGCTCGGCGCGTGCGGGGCCGCCTTCGCCCTGCTGCTGTTCACGGGGGTCGGCTCGAGCGGGCCGGACACCTCCAAGATGATCAACGATTTGCAGGCCCCCACCAGTCAGGTGAAGGCGAAGATCGCCAGTGAGACCGCCGAGGGGGTGACCTCACTGCCCCAGTGGGTGGACCAGACCGGGGCACTCCGCCCGGTCCCCGCCACGGACTTCCTGGTGGCGTCCAACGCCTTCGAGCCGATCTCCTGGCCGAGTCTGCGGAAGGAGAACCCGAAGGTACTTAAGCCGATAGAGTCCCAGATCGACACGTTCCTTCTCTCCCTCGGAGTCAAGGACCGCCGGTTCGAAGTGGGCAAGGACGGCGTCGAGTCGCTGAAGTTGATGGGCGTACTCAAATCCCAGGTCGTGAAGAACGATGACGCCAGTGAACAGAAGAAGCGGTACGAGGCCTCTTTGAAAGGGCAGCAGAAGGGACGGAAAGGCTCGAACCAGCAGCCGGGTTTTCCCGGCGGCGGTCGGCCGGGCCAAGGTGGCCCCGGCGGCATGCCTGGAGCCGGCGGCGGCTACCCTGGCGGCATGCCTGGAGCCGGTGGCGGCTACCCTGGTGGCCTGCCCGGCCCCGGCGGTATGCCTGGCCCCGGCGGCGAAGGTGGCGGGATGCCAGGGATGCCGGGATTCCCAGGTGGGGCTGCGGGGGAGCGGACGGAGACCATCGTCGATTACGTGCGGCCGGAAGACTGGCTCAAGAATAACTGGCGGGAGGCGGAGACCGTCCGCCCGACCCGCATGGCGGTCATTTCGGGGGTGTTCCCTCTGAAGGCGCAACTCCAGGAGATTCAGCGGGCCCTCCGTCTGCCGACGCTCGCCGACGCGATCCGAGCCAGTTCCCCTGTCGCCAGCGGTGCCAGCCCCGGCGGCCCCGGTCGCCCCGGCGGTCCCGGCATGCCGGGACCGGGGATGCCGGGACCAGGGATGCCGGGACCCGGTAGCCCGGACGGCGAAGGCGGCGGCCCCGGTCTGCCGGGCGGTGCGGGTGCCGCGTCCGGCCCCGGCACCCTGTACACCACCTCCCCCGAATTCCTCCGCCTTGAGGTCCAACGGCGGCGGGTCGGCATCGACGGGAAGCCGCTCCAGTACCTCGGTAAGGACGTGCCGTGGGAAACGTTTGACCACCAGGGGGTGTTCTTCGACACCTTCCTGCGGTACGAAACGCCGATGTACTATGAGACGCCGAAGAAGGTCGAGTACGTCGAGCGAGTGAAGGACCAGGACGGCGTCCTGCGGGACCAGAAGGTGGAGTACGAGATCGACCCCCAACTGTTCCTGCGCACGTCCCAGGGGTTGTCGGCACCTCTTCCCCGCGTCGCCGACAACATGGCCCTCGATTACCCGCCGAAGATCAACCTGTGGTACATCCATGACAACGCGCGGCGTCTGGCCAAGTTGCTCGAGAACCCACAGGTGAAGGACCAGTTCAAGAAGCAACTGGAGAAGCGGAACAACAGCAACCCGTACTCGATGGGGAGCCAGCTGGGCACCCAGCAGGGGCAGTACGGGAGCGGGTTCGGAACGGGGTCCGACGAAGGTCGTGGTGGAGGGTCCTACGGCCCGCCGCCGATCGGCGGGGAAGGGATGGGCGGTGGCTACCCCGGCATGTCCGGCCCCGGCATGCCTGGCGGTGGCTACCCTGGCATGTCCGGCCCCGGCATGCCCGGCGGTGGGTATCCGGGAATGCCCGGTCCCGGCATGCCGGGTGGCGGGATGAATCCCAACGCCCTGACCGACCCGAACTCCATCGGCGCGGAGTTCATCCTGATCCGCTTCCTCGACCCAACCCTGCTGCCGAGTGAGAGTTACAAGTATCGCATGCGGCTGGTGATGAAGAACCCGAACTACGGGAAGAAGGAGGCGATGGCCACCGAGGCCGACGCCGAGAAGTTGGAGATTGAATCCCCGGACGACTGGTACGAGTGCCCGCAGACGGCCACCCTGCCGGACGAATTCCACCTGTTCGCCGGCAGCGCGACCGCTTACGAGGCCGATCGCACCGACGAGATCACCACCCAGGTCGAGAACGTGCCAAACGCCGCCCGGCGGTACGCGGCCCAGCGGGCGTACCAGGGCTTCACCGACACCAAGGACGTGGCGGACGGCAAGAAGGCGGTGGTGCAGGTGCAGTGGTGGCTGCCGCAACTGGTCCTGCCGGGGTCTACTTCGCAAGAACCGATCGGGGCCTGGGTGACGGCCGACTTGCCCGTCGGTCCGGGGGAGTTCGTCGGCCGCAAGGCCCTCGTCCCGCTCCCACTGTGGTCGTCGAAGACCGAGAACTACGTGATGTCGTCCCGCAAACTCCAGAAGGGCGGCATCTACGGGCTGAAGTCGGACGAGACCCCGCCCGGACAGATCGTCGATTTCACCACTCCCAACCTGCTGGTGGACTTCGACGGCCGGAAGACGCCGGTCCCGTCGCGGAACAAGGAGTTGGAAGTCGCCAACGAGTTGCTCGTCCTGCGGCCCGACGGCACCATCGAGGTGCTGAGCGAGGTGCGGGCCGAGGCCGACACCGACCGGGTCAAGCGGCTCGACCTGTGGACCAAGTGGGTGGCCGACGTGAAGAAGCGGAAGGAGCAAGGGGTGACGGGCATGCCCGGCCCCGGCGAGGGCGGTGGTGACCGGGGGAGCGACGACCGCTAACGCCCGACGGTTGGAGCAACACACGCGCACGGGAGGGGTTTCCCCCTCCCGTGTTTTCGTTTTGCGCCCGCGCCTCAGTGTCCGGCGGTGTCGGCCAGCGATTTAATCAGGACCGCCGACCGCCGGTTACTGCGGTCGTAGGTGTCACGGCGGGCCGGCGGCAGGTCGTCCGGCGTGCCCGGCACGAACCCGCCCTTCAGGGTGAAGTAGTTGATCGCCTGGGTGGTCAGGCAGATGAGCGTGCCGACGCCCCGCCCCCGCGCCAGCGCCTCCCCGTAGTGGATCATCTTCGCCCCGATCCCCTGGTTCTCGTGACGCGGGTCCACGAACACGCACGCCAGTTCGGCCTTGTTCTGCTCCGGGTACATGTGCAGCGCGCCGCACGCCACCGGGTTCTTGTCCACCTCGAACACGAAGAAGTCGCCGATCATCCGCTCCAGGTCGGCCCGCGTCCGCTTCACCAACTCCTCGGACTGCACGCCCTGCTGGATCAGCCCGTGAACGGCCCGCGCGTCCTTCTTCATCGCCGGGCGGATGGCCTGGTACTCGTTCGTGTAGATCAGGGTGCCGATGCCCTCGTTGCTGAACACCTCACCCAGCAACCCCTCTTGCTCGCGGCCGTCGATGATGTGGACCCGCTCGACGTTCTCCTTCCCGGCCCGCACCGCGTGCGTCAGCTTGGTGACGCTGGCGGCCGGCAGGTCGCCGCGGGTCTTTCGCAAGTAGGCGTCCGCCTCCTGCACCGTCATCTGACGGATGAACGCCCCCCGCTCGTCCTTCACCCCGCCGTCGGTGGACAGGTAGATCAGCTTCACCGCCTGAAGGGTGCGGGCGACCTCCACCGCCACGGCGTCCGAGTTCAGCCGGTACGACCGCCCGACCCCGTCGCACCCGACGGGCGGCACCACCGGGATGATGTCGTGTTCGAGCAGCGCGCGGAGGAGGCCGCCGTCCACCCGCTCCACCCGGCCGGTGAACTGGCGATCCACCCCGCCGATGATGCCGGCCGGGTGCGCCACCAGCGCGTTCGGGCACGCCCCGCGGAGGTCGTTCGCGCTCAGCCCCTCCAGGATTTCGTGGGACACCCGGTTGGCGGCGGTGATGGCCACCTGCAGGGTGGCGGCGTCGGTGATGCCGGTGCCGTCCAGGTCGGACGGGGTGACGTTCGCCACCGCCGCGAACCGCTTCACCTGATGGGCCGCCCCGTGGACCAGCGCCACGCGGATGCTCAGGCTCCGGAGCAGGGCGATGTCCAGCAGCAGGTTGCCGAAGTTGTCGTCCTCCACCACCGCCCCGTCGATGGCGATGACGAACACCCGGTCGCGGAACCGGGGGACGTAGCGGAGGATCTCGCGGAGGTCGGTGAGGCGGAGCATCGGGGAAACGTGGGACTCGGAGTGCGGGGCGGGGAATATAATACACCGACATACCGCTGCGGGCGCGGGTTTCCATCCCGCCACCCGAGTTCCCGTCTCCCCACCGAGTGCGTCATGCCCGAAAAGGTTGTCATCATCGGTTCCGGCCCGGCCGCCTGGACCGCCGCCATCTACGCCGCCCGCGCGATGCTGAATCCGCTCGTTATCCAGGGCAACCCGTACGACGACAAGAACCGCCAGAACGGCACCCTGCCCCTCGGCCAGCTCGCCCTCACCACGGAAGTGGAGAACTTCCCCAGTTGGCCGGCCGGCGACACCCGCGCGTACCTGCAAACCGCCCTGAAGCCGGACGACCCGGACTTCCCCTACTGGGTGGCCAAAAACAAGGAGCAACCGACGCACGGCATCAACGGGCCGGAGTTGATGGCGCTCATGCGGCAGCAGGCGGTCAACTTCGGCACCCGCATCGAGTCCAAGGACGTGACCAAAGTCGAGTTGAAGGGCAAGCCGTTCGTTTTGCACACCCACGACGGCGAGCGGGTGGAGACGCGGACGCTCATCCTCGCCACCGGCGCGCGGGCCAACTACCTCGGCCTGCCGAGCGAGGACGCCTACAAGAACAAGGGCGTGAGCGCGTGCGCCGTGTGCGACGGGGCGCTGCCGATCTTTAAGGGCAAGCCGCTGGCGGTGGTCGGGGCCGGCGACTCGGCGTGCGAGGAGGCGACGTACCTGACCAAGTTCGCCAGCAAGGTGTACATGGTCGTCCGCCGGGACGCCATGCGGGCCAGCAAGATCATGGCCGAGCGCGCCCTGAAGAACCCGAAGATCGAGGTGAAGTGGAACACCGTCGTCGATGAGGTGCTGGGCAACGGCAAGCAGGTGACGGGCGTGCGGCTGAAGAGTACCGCCGGCAAGCCGGACGAGACCATCGACGTGGGAGGCATGTTCTGCGCCATCGGGCACACGCCGAACG
Source organism: Gemmatales bacterium (assembly GCA_038247725.1). Classification (GTDB taxonomy): domain Bacteria; phylum Planctomycetota; class Planctomycetia; order Gemmatales; family Gemmataceae; genus JALHQU01. The sequence continues at coordinate 1,142 of JBBRUO010000147.1, read as the reverse complement.
CGGCGTTCCTCGACGGGCAGGTCGGGCTGACGCCGGGCGGGTACATCCAGTGGACGACGACGGCCCGCACCTTCACCACCGTGGAAGGCGTGTTCGCCGCCGGCGACGTGGCCGACGACTACTACCGTCAGGCGGTGTCCGCCGCCGGCACCGGGTGCATGGCGGCCCTCGACGCCGAGCGGTACCTCGGCCACCACGGGTTGCTGTAACCCGGAGTCCGCACTCTCCGAGTGCGGTCACTATGCTGTCGCCGCGCGGAACAGTTCGTCCGCGCGGCGCTCGATCAACTCCCGCATGGCCAACTTCGCCCGCCACTCGGCGGGAATCCCTTTTTCGCCGGAAAACGCCCCGGCAATCTGCCCGTACACCGCACCGGTGGTGTCGGCATCGTCGCCGAGGTTCACTGCCAAGAGCGCCCCGTCGCGGAAGTTGTCCGTGCGGTCAAACGCCCACAACGCCGCTTCCAGCGAATCCACGACGTACCCCGCGCCGACGATCTGCGGCGGGTCTTTCAGCTTGAATGAGCCGTTGGCGATGGCGTTGATCTTTGGCGCGAGCGGTGCTTTGTCCCACAACCCCGGCACCGGCGAAAACCCGGCCGACAGCAGTTCCGCCTTCGGCCGCCCTTCCATCGCTCCGACGATGATGCCACCCATGTAACGGCAGGCGTCCACGCACTCGCGCGAGCCGTGCGTCGTCCGTGACGACTCGCCGGCCAACCGGATCGCCTCGGCCGGGTCGCCCGCGAACCGCATCGGCACCGGCCCCAGACGCATGATGCTGCCGTTGCCGGACGAGTTACCATCCGGCGCGGGCGTGTACTCCTTCGATTCCCAGAAACGTGCCAGGGAACCCCGCGTCTGCATTCCGATGTCGAAGCACCGCCCTTTCACGCTGAGATGCCCGTCCTTCCACCAGCGGCAGTAGGTCTCCAGTTGATGCGCCGGGTCGTGCCCGCCTTTCCCGATCAAGCTTTCCGCGAGGCACAGCGCCATCGTCGTATCGTCGGTCCACTCGCCCGGCTTCAGGCTGAACGGCCCGCCGCCGATGATGTCCGTCAGCGGCGGGAAACTGCCGGGCGATTCGAACTCAACGGTGGTGCCGAGCGCGTCCCCGGCGGCGAGGCCGAGCAGACACCCGCG
>JBBRUO010000146.1:0-11473 GCA_038247725.1 Gemmatales bacterium | reverse complement strand
GAGAGCGAGAAACTCCTGAAGCGTCCGGGGCGCCACGCCGGACGCCAGAGCGATCGGCTCGACGCTCTTGCGATCCAGATTCGACAATTGACCGCGGATGTAGACCGGGAGATGCTCGCGGCAGCGATGATCGCAGAAGCAGTCCGCGAATCGACCGATGAACCGATTGAACTCCGGGAGAAACGACTTCAGGGTCTTGGCATCCATGCCAGGTCTCCGGAACCAGTGTGAGGTCCAGAGTTTGAAACAGATGACGCCAGATGGGAAGCCCAATCATAGCGCTGTAGGTCTAGGTACTACCTAACTAATTAACGGCTGGAACTTTATGACGTGTGGGGAAGCTGCGCCTCGCTGACCTCATCCGCCAAAGCCTCGGCAATGCCTTTCAGCTGATCTACTTCAGTGAGTGGCTCGCCAAACGCGCCTACATCCTACATCCTGCAAGTTCCAACGTTGACTGCGGTCCGGCGAGGGGTATCGTTGAATTCGCTAGCTGCTGACCCGATACTTGATCGAGCATCTCCCCGCGGGTCCACGGTGATGCAGATGGAATCTGCTTTTTCCACCAAGAAGTGACACCTCTCTCCCCGGAGTCGCGGCATGACTCGCAGTTTCGCAGTGCTCGCACTGGTGTTCGGATTCACGCTCCCTGCCGCCGCCGCGGACAAGCCCAACATCGTGTTCATCCTGGCCGACGACCTCGGGGCATTCGACCTCGCGTGCGACGGGCGACGGGATCACAAAACGCCGAACCTCGACAAGTTGGCAGCGGCGGGCGCGCGGTTCACCGCCGCCTACGCCGCCGCGAGCATCTGTTCGCCAACACGAGCCGCGCTCATGACCGGCCAATCCCCGGCCCACCTGCGTATCACCACGTTTCTCCCAGGTCGCGCTGATGCACCATCTCAAAAACTCCTTCAGCCGAAGATCGCCTCGAACCTCGCTGCCGATGCGGTCACGCTTCCCAAACTGCTAAAAGCCAGTGGCTATGTCACCGGATGCTTCGGCAAATGGCACCTCGGTGGCAAGGGGCACCAACCCACCGACCACGGCTTCGATCTTTATCAGTCCGGCAAGGCGAACACCGAACCTGGCACCGATGAGGGCGGCAAGGGCGAGTTCGGACTCACCGCGGCCGCCTCCGCATTCGCGGAGAAAAACAAGGATCGGCCGTTCTTCCTCTTCCTCGCGCACAACTCTCCGCACATCCCGTACAACGCCCGCGCGGACCGCGTGAAGGCGAACGCCGCCGCATTCGAACCGACCTACGCGGCTGTGGTCGAGTCGCTCGACGAGTCGGTCGGGGTGCTTCTCAAGAAACTCGTATCGCTCGGCGTCGCGGAGAATACGCTCGTGATCTTCACCAGCGATAATGGAGGGTTGCACGTCCCCGAACTGAAGCACGAGCGCGTCACGCACAACGGTCCACTGCGAGCCGGGAAGGGCTTCCTCTACGAAGGCGGGTTGCGCGTCCCACTCCTCGTTCGGTGGCCCGGCAAGGTGAAGCCGGGGATCGTGATCGACGCCCCGGTTCAGACCACCGACTGGCTCCCGACGCTGCTCGAAACGATCGGCTCGAAGCCGCCGGAAAAACTCGAGGGGGCCAGTTTCGCTGGTGTCCTCACCGGCACCGCGAAGCCGGCGGAGCGACCGCTGTTCTGGCACCAGCCGCACTACACGAACCAGGGCGGGCGTCCCGGCAGCGCGGTTCGCGAGGGGAAATGGAAGTTGATCGAATGGGCCGAGGACGGCTCGGCGGAGTTGTTCGACCTCGCGACCGACCCCGGGGAAGCGACCGTCATCTCGGCGAACCACCCGGACCGGGTGAAGGGGCTCCGTGCGAGGCTCGCGGGCTGGCGGAAAGCGGTCGGGGCACAGGAGATGACTCCGAACCCGGAATTCGACGCGGCCAGGCACAAGGCGCTATACGTCGACCCGGACCCGTCGAAGTTCGCCCCGGCAACCGCTTTGCCGATGTCCTTTGAAGCCATGAAGATGTGGCGAAAGCAGATGGATGCCGCTGTTTCCACCAAGAAGTGACACCTCTCTCCCCGGAGTCGCGACATGAATCGCTGTTTCGCAGTGCTCGCACTGGTGATCTTACTCACTCGCCCCGCAGCCGCCGCGGACAAGCCCAACATCGTCATCTTCCTAGCCGACGACCTCGGGTACGGCGACCTCGGCTGCTACGGCCACCCGCGGATCAAGACCCCGAACCTCGACGCCTTCGCCAAGGAAGGCGTTCGCCTGACGCATTGCTACGCGGCCAGCGCGGTGTGCTCGCCGTCGCGGTCGGCGATTCTCACCGGCCGCACACCGCACCGCAACGGCGTCTACACCTGGATCGCCGAGGGGAGCGAGGTTCACTTGCGCGCCAGCGAAATCACCCTCCCGAAGTTGCTCAAGGAAGCCGGGTACGCGACCTGCCACGTCGGGAAGTGGCACCTCAACGGCAAGTTCAACGACCCGGCCCAGCCGCAGCCGAACGACCACGGGTACGAGCACTGGATGGCCACGCAGAACAACGCCGGACCGAGCCACAAGAACCCGACCAACTTCGTCCGCAACGGCAAACCGGTCGGCAAGCTGGAAGGCTTCTCCGCCCCGCTCGTCGCGGACGAGGCGATCGACTGGCTGAAGACCAAACGCGACAAGAACAAGCCGTTCTTCCTCGCGGTGTGGGCGCACGAGCCGCATCTGCCGATCGAGACCGACCCGCAGTTCCAGAAGCCTTACGCGGACCTCGACGAGGACGTCCGCCAGCATCACGGGAACGTCTCGCAACTCGACCACGCGTTTGGCAAGCTGATGAAGGCGCTCGACGAACAGAAGTTGACCGACACGACGTTTGTCTTCTTCACTTCCGATAACGGCCCGGAGGGAGACGGACTGAAAAACCGCACCCGCGGTAGCACCGGCGGCCTCCGCGGGCGCAAGCGGGCGATTTACGAGGGCGGCATTCGAGTGCCCGGAATGGCCCGGTGGCCGGGGCATATCAAACCCGGCATCACCGCCGACGGCCTGGTGATCGGCAGCGACCTCTTTCCGACGGTTCTGGGCGTCTGCGAGGTGAAGCCGCCCGCGGACCGCGTGATCGATGGCACCGACATACTCGGTGTGCTGACAGGGAAGGTCGCGGTCGCAGAGCGGAAGGTGCCGCTGTACTGGCGGCTGAACATGGCCCCGAACAACCTGCACATGGCGATGCGCGACGGCGACTGGAAGATCGTCGCCGCTCAGGACTTCTCGAAGGTGGAACTGTACGACCTGAAGACCGATCCGAAAGAGGCATCGGACCTGAGCGGCAAGGAAACGGAACGGCTTGCCACGATGACCAAGCGGTTGAAGGAACTCAACGCCGAGATCGAGAAAGAGGGGCCGGACTGGTGGAAGCGGCTCAGCCCCAACGGCGGGGGACCGGTCAAGAAGAAGTGAAGCCGACGTCCGGCTGGCCGCCACTCCGGTGAGTCGCGGCCGGCGGAACCGCTCAGGGCTTCTTCGCGACCGTCTCGTTCTTCAGTTCCGGGGCCTTCGGTGGCAGTTTGAGCGCCGGCTCGCCCTTGAGATACCCAAGTCCCATCAGAAACTCGTCGGCCTTGCGGGTCGTAACACTCAGCCACGGTTCGCGATTGAAGAACCCGTGCGGTTGCTCCGCCGCGGTGTACAGTTCGGCCTTCACGCCGAGTTCCTTGCACTTCGCGACGTACTCCTTTCCCATGTTGAGCATAGCGTCGCTCGTACCGAAGAAGATGACACACGGCGGCGCGTCTTTCTTGAGGAACAGCGTCGGCGAGATCGCCTCGGCGATGTTCGAACCGTCTGTACCGGCGATCTTGGTCCCTTTGAGGTTGAGCACCGGATTGAACAGCACCAGTGTGTTCGGCTTACACGACGCCTTCGGGTCGTCGGCCTCGTCGAACTTCTCGACGAGCGCGGTCGCGGCCGCCAAGTGCCCGCCAGCGGACCCGCCCGACGCGATCACCTTATCCGGGTCGACGCCGAGTTTGGCGGCATTCGCCCGCACCCAGCGGATCGCGCTCTTCGCGTCCTCGACGGCGGCGTCGGGCTTCGTCTTGTGTTTCGACTCGATGCGGTAGTCCGCGGAGAGGGCGACGATACCGCGGCTGGCGAAGTACTCGGCTTGCGGGACGAACTGCGTGAACGCCCCGCTCTTCCATCCGCCGCCGAAGAAGAAGACGATCACCGGCCGCTTGTCGGTCGGCTTCCAGTCTGCCGGGAAGAAGCCGTGCAGCGTCAGTTCGCCTTCGGGCGTTTTCTTGTAAACGTGGTCAGCCGTGACGACCTTCGTGTCGGTGAGTTTGAAAGTCCCCTTCGGTTGCTGGCCGTTGGCAGGCCGCGCGACGACGATGGCGAGGCCGAGGAGAATCAGTTTTTGAGGTCATTGTGAGCTTGCTCCTTGTGTACCCGGCCGCGGTCACTTCTTATCCGCGGGCGGGCTGGGCCAGGATTGGATCGCTTTGCCGTCCTTGTCCTTCAACTTGATCGCGTCGAGGCGAACTTCCCCGGGTGCCGTCGATGGGTCGATCCGGAGCCCCGTCAGTGTCTTTTCGACCGACATCTTGACCGCGTACTCGTGCCACTCGCCGTCGTGCTTCGGCTCGAACGTCGCGGACCGGTCGCGGTGGAATCCCTTGTCGTCGGCCGTCGTCCAGAAGACCTGCCCGTTACCACGACTGCCCGACTTCATCTTGAACTCGACTGTGTACGCCCCGGCCCCGGCCTGCAGGTCGCGGGTGACGATGAACGGGTCGCCGCCGCTGGACGTGATCACGAGTACCCCATCCTTCGTCGCTAAGACCGCGTCCTTGCTCGGCGTCCAGCCGGCCGCTCCCTCGGCCGCCAGCTGCTTGCTGAATCCGGGATTCGCCGTCGGGACAACTGCGTCAGTGTCTTTCAAGAATGCGTCGATCAGCCCCGCGAGTTCCTTCATCACCGCGGGCTTCTCGGAGGCGAGGTTCTTCATCTCCCCGAAGTCATCCTTCAGGTTGTAGAGTTCCAGGCGGTCGATACCGTTGTCGTTCTTGGCGTAGAACCGGATCAGTTTCCAGTCGCCTTTGCGGACCCACGTCGCCGGCCAGAACCCAGGAATGCCGACCTCCTGCGTCTCGCTGCCGTGCGGGAAGTGGACGTAAACCGTGTCGCGGACTGAATTCTTTTCCAAGATCGCGGACGTCTGGTCAACGCCGTCCACTTTCGGCATCGACTTCGGTTTAACGCAAGTCATTGCGAGCAACGTCGGGAACCAGTCCACGCTGCTGAACAGGGCATCGCATGTCCCCGCCTTCGCCTTACTTGGCCACGCGACCATGCACGGCACACGCGTCCCGCCCTCGTAGTTCGATGCCTTCCCGCGCCGCAGCGGCGCGTTGCTCGTCGCAGGGATGTCCTCATAGCCTTTCGGGTCGGTGGCCTTCGGCGGGTACGCCCAGCCACCGTTGTCCGAGGTGAAGACGACGATGGTGTCGTCGGCCACCTTCGCCGCGTCGAGCGCGTCGAGCAGTTGGCCGCCCGAGTTGTCCATGTTCTTGAGCATCGCGGCGTAGACCGGATTCCGCTGTGCGGCTTTCGGATCGGCGGTCTTTTTGAACTGCTCGATCAGCTTCGGGTCGCCGTTCCACGGGCTGTGGACCGAGTACAGCCAGAAGTTCAAGTAGAACGGCTTGCCCTTCTGGGCGGCAATGAACTTCGCGGCCTCACCGGCCATCCACTCGTCGATGTGTTCGCCCGGTTTGCCTTTGAACTGCGGGTCGGTGACGAACTTCCACGGGGCGAAGTACCCGCCGCCCGGCCCGGGGGCCTTCGGCGTGTGCGGGATGTCCGAGTCGAAGCCCTGGTCCTTCGGTTCGTACCCGGCCCCGTGCCCGAGGTGCCACTTGCCGAAGTGGGCGGTCGCGTACCCCGACTCCTTGAACACCTCGGCGAGGGTGACGTACTCGCCCTTGAGCCGAGTGAGGCTGTCGGCCCCGATCACGCGAGACTTCGGCGACCCGGGCATGAGCCGCTTCTCCAACTGGATCGCGGGCAGGTGGCAGACCGGCGCGGTGATACCCGTACGAGCCGGGTAGAGGCCGGTGAGGATGCTCGACCGAGTCGGTGAGCACAGCGGGCTAGCGGCGTAGTAGTTGGTGAACCGCACCGACCGGTCGGCGAGTCGCTTCAGGTTGGGCGTGTCGTGGAAGGTGCTGCCGTAGGGCGTGAGGTCCGCCCAGCCGAGGTCGTCCGCCAGGATGAACACGACGTTCGGCATCCTGGCCGGTTCGGCCGCCGGGGCAACGCCACTCAGGAACACCAAACCAAACACGGCGAGCAGTGTGGCTCGCGGCGCGAGCAACAGCCCATTCATCATTCGCCCTCCAGTTTCCGATCCTTCTTCGGCAGCGGTTGCCCGGTGATCTCGGCCAGTTTGGCCCGCATCGCGGCCACCCGGTCGGGGTGTGCGGCGGCGAGGTTCTTCGTTTCGCCCAGGTCGGTCACGAGGTCGAACAGTACCGCCCCGGGTTCCTTGGCCTTCGGTCCGGCCGGGACCAACTTCCAAGTGCCGTGACGGAACCCGAACGGGGCGCCGCCGTTGGACTGTTCGACCAGGAACTCGCGGCCCGCCTTCTTCGTCCCGAGGAGCGCGTCCAAGTGGTTCTCGCTGTCCGGAGCCTGCCCCTTCGGGACGGGTTGATCGGTGAGGGCGGCGAAGCTCGCGAGGAGGTCCATCTGGCTCATCAGCGCGTCCGAGGTGCCGGGCTTCATCTTCCCGGGCCAGCGGACGACGAACGGCACCCGCGTGCCGCCCTCGTACACCGTCCCCTTCGTGCCGCGGAGCACGCCGTTGGGCTTGTGGCCATTGGTGGCGTCCGGGTCGCCGATCCCGTTCACCTTGTCCGGCCCGTTGTCGTCGTTGACGCCGCCGTTGTCGCTGGTGAGTACGACCAGCGTGTTTTCCGACAGCCCGAGTTTGTCGAGCTTGTCCAGCACCTGCCCCACCATCCAGTCGAACTCGACGATGGCGTCCCCGCGGACCCCGCAGTCACTCTTGCCCTTGAATTTCGGGTTCGGCACGCGGGGCACATGGATGTTGTGGGTCGCCATGAACAGGAAGAACGGCTTGTCCTTGCTCTTCTGGATGAAGTCGCAACTCTTCTCGGCGATCACGAAGGACATCTCGTCGTCCTTCCACAGCGCCGACTTTCCGCCGGTCTGACCGCCGATCCGTGGGACGCCGTTGACGAACGACCCCTTGTCGCCGCGCATCACGGTGTAATCGAGCTTGATCGGGTCCTTCGGGTCGAGGTTCACCACGCGGTCGTTCTCGACCCAGACGCACGGCACGCGGTCGCCGGTTGCGGGCAGGATCCAGGCGTAATCGAACCCGACCTCGCGGGGTCCCGGCTTGATGGCCTCGTTGTAGTTCGTCGGCGTCGCCCCGAGCCCGAGGTGCCACTTGCCCACGACCCCTGTACGGTAGCCACCTTTCTGGAGCAATGAGGGCAAGGTGGTCCGGTCGGGGTCGATGAGCAACCCTTGCAGGCCAGACGCGATCCCGGTGCCCTTCTTGCGGAAGGCGTACTCACCGGTCATCATCGAATAACGGGAGGGCGTACACACCGAAGCGATGCTGTGCCCATCGGTGAACCGGATACCGCCGGCCGCGAGTTTGTCGCAGTTCGGGGTTTTGACCTTCGTCGCCCCGTAACAACTCAGGTCGCCGTAGCCGATGTCGTCGGCGTAGATGAGGACTATGTTGGGCCTATTCTTCCCCCCGTCAGCGGCGCAAAGCCAACCCGGCAGACCAACGAGCACGGCGGTTACCAACGCGACGGTATAAATTGCGGTTCTGGTCATTTGTCCTTGTCTTTCTTTTGCTTACTTGTTGGTGGAGTCCCGGGCTCGTCGCCATCATTGTCTCGGCCAGTGTCCTTACCACCTGGAGCAATGTTGTACTTGTTCCAGGCGTCCCACATAGTCTGGAGTTCCTTCACTTTTTCAGGCATCTCCTTCGCGCGGTCCTTGTCCTCGTGGATGTCCTTGGCAAGGTTGTAGAGCATCGCATCAGTCGTGCTTGCGGTGGCAGCACCATCAGCGGTTTTGTCGTAGCGGACGAGTTTCCAATCGCCGGAGCGAACGGCCATCTGCGGGCCGAACCGCCAGTACAGCGCGTCGTGCGGCACGCCGGTTTTCTTACCAGAGATGAACGGGAGCAGGTTCACGCCATCAAGTTTCCACTCTGGCTTCGCTTCCATCTTTGCTGCCGCGAGTGCCGTGGCGTGGAGGTCGAGCTGGATCACGGGCTGATCGTAGACGCCGGGCTTGATGTGCCCCGGCCAGGCGAGAACAAATGGCACCCGGACGCCCCCTTCGAGGGTGGTGCGCTTGCTTCCGCGGAGCGGGTCGTTGAGCGAGCCGTTCACCGTGACGCCCTTCATCGTCGGGCCACCGTTGTCACTGATGAACGCGATGAGCGTATTCTCGGCTTGGCCCGTCTCCGCCAGCTTGTCGCGCACTTTACCCACGGCCTCATCGAGTGCGAGCATCATCGCGCAATAGGTGCGGCGCTGCTTGTCGGCGATGTGGGAAAACTTCGCGAGTCGGTCGTCCGTGGCTTGCATCGGGGTGTGCACGGCGTTGAACGCGAGGTAGAGAAACCAAGGCTGCTTCTTGTTCTTTTCGATGAACTCGCAGGCCTCCCGGCCGAACTCATCGGTTGCGTACCCGAATTTTTTCACGGGTTCGTTTCCCCGCAGGATTCCGGCCTGGGTAGTGTAGCTGTGCGCACCGGCGAGGAAGCCGTAGAACTCGTCGAACCCACGCTTTTGCGGTTGCATGGTCGGCCGATTTCCGAGGTGCCACTTGCCCACAAGGCCGGTGGTGTATCCGCTGGTTTTGAGGCGATCCGCGAGAGTCGTCTCCGTAACCGGCAGTCCGCCGCCCACCCCGCCTTCATTGAACTCGTGCCCGAACCGCGTCTGGTAGCGCCCGGTCAGCAGCCCCGCGCGTGTGGGCGAGCAATACGGCCCGCTGACGTAGCCGCTCGCAAACCGAACCCCGGCCTTCGCGAGCGCGTCCAAGTTTGGCGTCGGGATGTCCTTGCAGTTGTGAAAGCCCACGTCGCCGTAGCCCATGTCGTCGCCGACGATGAGCAGGATGTTAGGCTTGTCCGCGGCCGACACCGGCAAGCCGCGACTCACCGACAGCAGGACGACGAGCGCAGCGATCAACCGAGGCATGGGGAGACTCCAGCGTTGACGGGGTCAATCCTTCTTCTTCGGCACCGACTTTTCACGGAGTGTCCAGTCCAGGTGATCCTCGTGGGCGTCCAGCGACCACGTTGATCGATCAAAACAATTTCCGTGAAGCCACTCACGGCACCGGTGGCGTCTTCGGGTGGAGTTTCACCCTCTCGTCGTACTCTTTTGAAAGAAGATCTTTTACCAAACCCCGCTTGATCAGTTCTTTCTCCGGCTCACCGCCGAGGTCCTTCGTATCGACGATCCACTTTTTGACGGCTTCACGCATCTCTTTCAACGTCGCCGCGTACTTCGGATCTTCGGCGAGGTTCTTGACCTCGAAGGGGTCGGCTTCCAGGTCGTAGAGTTCTTCCGCAGGCTTGGTCTTAGCGAAGAAGAGCTTCTGGACGTCGTCGAGTTTGCCAGCGAAGGCTCGCTCGCGCCAGACCTTCATGATCGGCATCTCGTCCATGTAGTTGATGTACTGGGCGTATGGCAGTTCCGGGTGGAAGTTCTTCACATAGCGGAAGCGGTCGCTGCGGGCAGAGCGAACGCGGTCGTAGGTTTCGTCCATGCGGTCGCGGCAAGAGAAAACGTACTTCGGGGCAGGCTCGGTCTTGCCACCGAGGAAGATGCGGCCGGGCATCCGGTCGGGCTTCTCCACCCCTGCGAGCGCGAGCATCGTCGGCGCGAGGTCGAGGAAGCAGGTCAGGTCGTCGCGGACGCTGCCGGGCTTCACTTTCCCAGGCCAGCGGACGAGAAACGGCACTCGGGTGCCGGAGTCGTAGCACCAGCGTTTGCCACGCGTCAGACCCCAGCCGTGGTCGCCGAAGAAGATGACGATGGTGTTCTCGGACAACTTCTTTTCGTCGAGCAACTTCAGCACATCGCCAACGAGGTAGTCCATCGCTGTAATGTTTTCATGGTACTTCGCCACACACTCGCGGACTTCGGGAGCGTCCGGGAAGTAGGGCGGAAGTTTCAGCTTTGTGCGGTCACGGCGTTGCTCCGCCGTGAGCCGGGCCGTGTTCTTCTCATACTGCTGCTTCGTGGCGCGAGCCTGACTCTCGTGGGTGACAAGGAAGTTGACGTAGGCGAAGAACGGCTTGTCCTTCGGCAACACGTCGGGCTTCTTCGTCCAGTCTTCGGTCGTATCGACCCACCCCTTCGGCGGGTCGAAGTTGAAGTCTTGCTTGCCGGGGTACGCCACGAAATAGCCAGATTTGCGAAGGTCGTCGAGGAACGTCGGCGGAGGCGTAACGAGTGTCGACCGCATGTGGTGCGAGCCCATCGTGGTCGGATACATGCCGGTGATCAACCCGGAACGGCTCGGGGCGCAGACCGGGGCGTGGCTGAAAGCCCGCGTGAAGCGAGCCCCCTGCGACGCGAAGTTGTCGAGGTGTGGTGTTATCGCGTCGGGGTCGCCATAACAACTGAGGTTCGGGGAAATGTCCTCCGTGACAATCCAGACGATGTTCGGCCGCGTCATCGGCTCGGCGGCGGTCGCAACGCCAGTAGTGGCGAACACAACGGCAACGGCGGTTATGAACCCACGCATCACTTGCCCTCCCCGGCCCACTTCTTGTTGAGGTCGATATTCCGCTTCAGCTCGGTATTGTCCTTCTTTCCACCGCCGAGGTACAGCTTCATATCCGAGTCGTACACTGCCATTGATTCCGGCTTGCGGCCCCGGTCGCCCGTCTTCTCTTCCCAGTCGGCGAGCTTCTTGCGTAGCGTCTCGAGCGTGGCCTTGTGCTTCGCGTCACCGGCGAGGTTCGCTACCTCGTGCGGGTCGGCGGCGAGGTCGTAGAGTTCCTCCGCCGGTCGCGTCTCCGCGAATAGCAACTTCTCAGTTAAATCGTCGAGCTTCTTGGCCACGTGCAGTTCCCGCAACTTCTGCACGATGGCCTTGTCGTCCTTGTATTGGCACGGCTGGAGGTGCGGGCGCTGGTTCATGTAGTTGCGGATGTACTTGAACCGCTCCGTGCGGACACTGCGGATGTGTTCCATGGTCTCGTCACACCGGTCACGGGCCGCGAACACCTCGTCGCGCCTCGCGTAGGCTTTCGCGAACACGTTTCGGCCCTGCATCCACTTCGGAACGTTGATCCCCGCGAGGCCGAGCGAGGTCGCGGTCATGTCGATATGTTCGATAAGGTCGTCTCGGGTGGCGTCCTTCGCGATCCCAGGCCCACGGACGATGAACGGGACATGTGTGCCCTCGTCGTACAGGAACT
>JBBRUO010000145.1:0-11551 GCA_038247725.1 Gemmatales bacterium | reverse complement strand
GTGCCGGGGCGGGGGGGCCTTTTCCCTTGGCTGGTGCCCCCCTCCCCTGGCGGGTGGGGTTTTAGGCGGGTGGGGGGTTTGTAGTCGCCACCCCCCTCCCCCCTACCCCCCCGCCCGCAAGGGGAGGGGGGAACCAGCAAAGAAACGAACCCCCTCACCCCCAGGGGAGAGGGGAGCCAGATAAAGGCCCAATCCCTTGCCGCCCTCGTCACCTGCGACCGGCCTGACCTCGACGGCCTGGCGGAACTGTTGCTCGGCAACGTCTTCCTCGTGCCCGACCTGGCGGCCGCGCGCGGACGACAAGCCGAACAGCCGTCGGCGCGGTGCGTGACGCGCGACGGCGAACTGCTCGAACCCGACGGCACCGTCACCGTCGGGCCGATCGGCACCGGGACCGGCATCTTGTCGCGGAAGAGCGAACTCCGCGACTTGAAGCGGCGGATCGAGGAACACGACGGCGAGATCGGCGGTCGTGAGATTCAGCAGGTCACTTACCGGCGACAGGCCGACTCGCTGGACGCCCCCATCCGCGCGCTGGAAACCGAGATCACGGCGCTGTCCGGTGAGGCGGGCACGCTCCGCGACCAACTCCGCGACCAGCGACAGAATCAGCAGCAGTTGTCCGGTCTGATCGATCTGGTTCGGCAGGAGGCCGGGCACATCGAAGGCGAGTTCCGCCGGGCCGAAGCCGCGTGGGTCGAGACGAATCGCCTGTGGGACGAGGCGGAAACCGACGGCCGGCGATTGAAGGAGCGGCTCGCCGCCGCCGACGCCGAGTTGACCGCCGCGCGGATCGACCGCGACGCCCGGCAGGAGGAGAACGTCGCCGCGCAGGTGGCGCTCGGCCGGGTGAACGAGCAACTCGCCGCCCTGCGGGAGCGGGCCGACGAGTTGGCCGCCGCCCGAACCCAGCGGCAAACAGACGCGGCGAATCTGAGCCAACTGCAGCGCGCGGCGCGCGCCCGCCAGACTGACAGTCAACTGTCACTACTCCGGGCCACGGCCGCCGCCGCCGACGCCTACGCGCGGAAGGAGTCGGCCGAGCGGGACGCCGCCGCCCTGACGGCGGAGGAAGCGACCCTCCGCGCCCGCCGCGACCGGCTTCACGCCGCCCTGAAGGAGTTGCGGGAGTCCGGCGACGAACACAAGGACCGCGTCCACGCCCGCGAACTGCTCGTCCGCGACCTGACCCACCGCCGCGACGCGCTGACCGCCCGCATCCGCGAGGACTACGGGCTGAACCTCGCCGACTTGCTCGCGGCTCCGCCGGACGAGACGCCGACCGGCACCGACGACGACCCGATCCCACTCACCCCCGCCGACCCGGAGGCGGTGCAAACCGAAATCGAGGAGCTGAAGAAGAAGATCACCAAGCTCGGCAGCGTGAACCTGGAAGCGCTGGACGAACTCGCGGCCGTGGAAACCCGCGAGACCGACCTGCGGACCCAGCACGACGACCTCGTGGGCGGGCAGAAAGGGTTGATGGACATCATCAATGAGATCAACACGAACAGCCGCAAGCTGTTCGTCGAGACGCTGAACGCCGTCCGTGGGCACTTCCAGGAGTTGTTCCGCAAGCTGTTCGGCGGCGGCATGGCCGACATCGTGCTGGAAGACTCCGATGACCCGCTCGACGCCGGCATCGAGGTGACCGCCCGCCCGCCGGGGAAGGAACTCCGCAACCTGTCGCTGCTCAGCGGGGGCGAACGGACGCTCACCGCCATCGCGCTCCTGCTGGCGATCTTCCGCAGCCGGCCGAGTCCGTTCTGCCTGCTCGACGAAGTGGACGCGGCGCTGGACGAAGCGAACACGGCCCGTCTGGCCGCCGCGCTGGGCGAGTTCCTGGACCGCTCGCAGTTCATCATCATCACGCACAAGAAGCGGACGATGGCCGCCGCCGACGTGCTGTACGGCATCACCATGCAGGAGAGCGGGGTGTCGAAGCAGGTGGCCGTGCGGTTCGAGGACTGGCCCGACGAGGAGGAGCGGCAAGCGGCCGCGTGAGGAGCGCAAAGAAAGAAGATTTCACCGCGGAGGGCACATGAGGGCGCGGAGAAAGATAATCTTGGGGTTCATTCTTTCTCCGCGCCCTCATGTGCCCTCCGCGGTGAATCCTGTCTCATCCTCACTCCGTCAGCTTCTTTCTTCGCAGCGTGTGCAGGTAATGCTGGGCGAAGCGGTGGGCCTCGTCGCGGACGTATTGCAGCAGCCGCAGCGCCGCCGAGTGGCGGCTCAGCTTGATCGACTCGGACTCGCCGGGGCGGAAGATTTCCTCCTCCTGCTTCGCCAGCGAGATGAGAATCGGCGGGTCGATGCCGAGCAGCTTGAACGAATCGACGGCCGCGTTCAGTTGCCCCTTGCCGCCGTCGATGAGCAGGATGTCCGGGAACACCGACTCGTCGTCGTGCATCCGCTTGAACCGCCGCGTCACAACTTCCCGCATCGAGGCGAAGTCGTCCACGCCTTCGACGGTGCGGATCTTGTACTTCCGATAGGCGTCTTTGAACGGCAGCCCGTCGAGGAAGGACACCAGACTCGCCACCGTGTCTTCGCCGCTCAGGTGGGCGATGTCCATGCCCTCGATGGCACGGGGCACCTTCGCCAGCCCCAGCACCTTCTTCAGCCCGATGAGACCGCGCTTCGGGTCGAGCGGGAACACCTCCGGCTGGTCGTGCTTTTGCACGTCGCCGCGGAGGTCGAGATTCTGGAGTGCCGTGATCTCGTCGCGGATGCGGGCCGCCTTCTCGTACAGCATCGCGGTGCTGGCCTCCTTCATCTCGCGTTCCATCCGGCGGATCAACTTCCCGGTGCGGCCTTCCAGCACGGCGATCAGTTTGCGAATCTGCCGGCGGTAGTCCTCCTTCGTCACCCGCAGCCCGCACGGGGCGGTACACTGGCGAATGCTGTGCAGCAGGCACGGGCGGAACCACCGCCAGCGGGGGTCTTCGGACTTGATGTCGAGGGTGCAGGTGCGAAACTTCAAGACTCGTTGCAGGACCGTCAGCGCCTGCTTGATGCGGGCCTTACTGAGGAACGGGCCGTACAGCCGGACGCCGCGCCGCCGGGGGGTGCGGGTGATCTCGACGCGGGGGAACTCCTCGCGGGTGCGAATCTGGATGTACGGGAAACTTTTGCCGTCCTTGAGGTCTTTGTTGAAGCGGGGCCGCAAGTCCTTGATCAACCTCGCTTCCCGCATCAGGGCATCGACTTCGTTCTCGCACGGGATGAAGTCCACGTCGGCGATCAGTGGGATCAGGTCACGGGTCCGCGGATCGACGAGCGCTTCCTTGCCGAAGTAGTGGCCGACCCGCGCCCGCAGGTTCTTCGCCTTGCCGATGTACAGTACCACCCCGTTCACGTCCTTGTGCAGGTAGACGCCGGGCGTGGTCGGGAAGGTGCGGGCCTTGTCCGCCGGGCTTTGCCGGGGGTCGGGCGTCTGCGAGCTGACGGTATCGACGGCGGGGGTGGACATGGCGGCGACCGTGACGAAGCGTGTTCCGGTAGTATACGCGCGTGGCGGTGCCTTGCGAGCCGCGACCGCCGGGGAGTGGCAGGCTCGCGTACGAGAGTCCAAAAAGAGGAACGCGGAGGACGCGGATTCCAGCGCGGATGAAGAGGATCGGAAACGAAGTGTTCGGAAACTCGGTCTTCGACAGTCTCTTCCTGCTTGATCCTGGCTTTGATCCGCGCTGGAATCCGCCTCCTCCGCGTTCCGATTGATTGAACGGGTTCGCCGGATGCCACTCCCCGGCGGTCGCGGCTCGCCAGAAAGTCCTTCCCCTGTCCCCGCTCGCCGCCCGCCTATAATGCCAGACCACTCGCACCCGCCCCGGAACCGCCGCCCATGCACGACCGCATCGCGTATCAGGGAATCACCTTCGACGACGTGCTGCTGGAACCCGGCTACAGCGACGTGGTGCCCCGCGAGGTGGACGTGCGGACGCTGCTCACCCGCAACGTCCGGCTGAACATCCCTATCGTGTCGTCGCCAATGGACACCGTGACGGAGAGCGAGTTGGCCATCGCTCTGGCCCAAGAGGGCGGCATCGGCATCATCCACAAGAACCTGTCGGTCGCCCTGCAAACCCGCGAAGTGGACAAGGTGAAGCGGAGCGAGAACGGCATCATCACCGACCCGATCACGTTGCACCCGGACGAGACCGTCGGCACCGCCCGGCGGATCATGGAGCAGCACCACATCAGCGGCGTGCCGATCTGCGTGGACGGCATCCTGAAGGGCATTCTCACCCGCCGTGACTTGAAGTTCCTGGCGGACAACGAGCAGAAGTTGAGCGAGGTGATGACGAAGGAGGGGCTGGTGACGGGGAGTGAGGGGACCACGCTGGATGAGGCCGAGCGGATTCTCACCCGGAATAAAGTGGAGAAGCTGCTCCTGGTGGACGATGAATACCGGCTGAAAGGGTTAATCACGATCAAGGATATCGATAAGACACAGAACTTCCCGAACGCCTGCAAGGACGCGCGGGGTCGGCTGCGGGTCGGGGCGGCGCTGGGGGTGATGGACCTGGAGCGGGCCGACTCGCTCATCCGCGCCGGGGTCGATGTGCTGGTCGTGGACTCGGCGCACGGGCACAGCCGCAACGTCGTCGAGACGGTACGCGAGCTGAAGACGCGGTACCGCATCGACATCATCGCCGGCAACGTGGCGACGGCCGAAGGCGCGCGGGCGTTAGCCGACGCCGGGGCCGACGGTGTAAAAGCTGGCATCGGACCAGGTAGCATTTGCACCACGAGGATCGTGTCGGGGGTCGGGGTGCCGCAAATGTCGGCCATCACCCAGGCGGTGAAGGGGCTGGCCGGGACGGGGGTGCCGGTGATCGCCGACGGCGGCATCCGATACTCCGGGGACATCACGAAGGCGCTGGCCGCGGGGGCGCACACGGTCATGATCGGCGGGCTGTTCGCGGGCCTCGCGGAAAGCCCCGGCCAGACCATCCTGTACCGCGGGCGGACGTTCAAGGTGTATCGGGGAATGGGTTCCCTCGGGGCCATGCAGGCCGGGTCGGCCGACCGGTACGCCCAGGGGAGCGATCAGAAGCCGAGCAAGTTGGTGCCGGAAGGGGTCGAGGGGCGGGTGCCGTTCAAGGGGCAACTGTCCCCGTTCGTGTTCCAGCTGGTCGGCGGTATTCGGTCAGGCATGGGTTACGTCGGCGCACGGACGCTCGACGATTTGCGGACGAAGGCGCGGTTCATCCAGGTGACCGCGGCTTCCGTACAGGAGAGCCACCCGCATGACATCGCGATCACTCAAGAGTCGCCCAACTACAGCGTGGGCCACTACGGCGCGGGCGACGGCGACTAGCCTGCTCGCGGTGCTGGTGGCGACCGCCGGCAACGCCCAGACGCCGGGGGTTCCGGCGAAGGCCGAGTGGCGGTCGTTCCCGACCGACCCGCCGACCGTCCCGCCCCTGATAACAGTGCCTTCGCCGACGAAGGAACGGCCGCCGTCCGCCGTCACGCCGCCGGCCCCGCCGGCAATCGGCAGTCGCGTGGTGGTGTATCAGAAGCCGGCCGGCGGCGACCGCCCGGTGGCGCGGGGCGACGAGCCGGCGGCCGTGAAGGCGACCGCCGATGAGCCGCCGAAGACGGGGGAGGTGTTTCCGCTCCCGAAGACGGCGAACCCGAAGTCCGACTCCCCGGTCGATCCGAAGCCCACCGAAATCCGCCTGCTGAACGACCGGCAGTTGGACGAGGAGTTGCTGCGGAGTTACAACGTTCAGCAGTTGGAGACATATAACCGGTCCACCGACGTGAACCGTCGGAAGCCGGTGCCGTACGCCCTCGACCGCTTTCCGCCGAGCCGAGAGGTGCGGGAGTTGCTCGCGCGGCCGTTCCCGCCGGCCGCCCCGCGGAGCGTGCTGGGGGCCCCGATCAACCCGCTCGTTCTGGAGCCGGGGTATGTCGTCCACCGGCGGCTCATGTTCGAGGAGAAGAACGCCGAGCGGTACGGGTGGGACTTCGGGATGGCCCAACCGTTCGTCTCCGCCGCGTACTTCTACAAGGACTTGCTGATCTACCCGATGAAGCTGGCGTCGAACATCCACGAGCGGTACGACACCAGCGCGGGCAAGGCGCTGCCGGGTAGCCCGGTGCCGTACCTCCTGTACCCGCCGGAACTCACCTTCGGTGGCATGGCGATCGGCTCGATGGCCATCGTCGGCACGGTGTTCCTACTCCCGTGACGCCTCCGACTCGGCAGCGGGCGGGACGGGCAACAACCCGCCCCGCCCGCTGCCGTCCGTTTCGAATCCCATCTCCCGCAGTGCGGCGATCACGTCCGGCGAGTTCAACGCTTCCACGAACGCCGCCACCGCCGGCCGGGTCCGGCGATCCGCCGGCACGACGAAGTCATACCGCTCGTCCCGGACGGGGAGGAAGCCGAGGCCGGCCGCGCGGGCCGCCGGTTCGATGGCCACGCTCCAGTCGGCCCGCCCCTGCGCCACCGCCGCGACGACGGCGGAATGCGATTTCGCCTCGCTCAGGTGGCCCGCCGGCTTGGCCCCATTCAGCAACTGATCGATGACGACGCGAGTGCCGCTGCCTCGGTTGCGGTTGGCGAGAACGCAGTCCGGGTCGGCGACGGCCGCCGTGACCGCGTCGGTCGGCGATTTCCCGGCGAATCGAGAGTCGTCCGGGCGGAACACGACGCCTTGCCGCCGCGCGTATCCGGGGATGAGCGTCAACCGCGGTGTCAGGAACGGGCGATTGTATTCCCCCGTCGCCGCGTCGAGCAAGTGGACGCCGGCGAGGTCGCACTCGCCCCGCTTGGCCGCTTCCAACCCGGCGGTGCTGCCGACACTGAACACCTTCGCCGAGAAGCCCAAATCCCGGACCGCGCCGAGTAGCACGTCCAGGCCGAGGCAGTGTGACCCGACCACGATCAGATCCGCCGGCCGCGATCCCGCGCCGATGAGCGTGACCGACACGGCCTCCCTCGCCTCCAGGTATTCGCGGTGCCGGGGGATGGTGACGAACCCGTCGGCCCGCCCGAACGCGGTGACGGACCCCGACCCCTTGCCGAGGGGGATCGCGACCCCGTTGGACAGTCCCACCAGAACGTACTCCGTCCGCCCTCGCTCACTGTTAAGCCGCTGGGATATCGTCGCCGAAGTCACCGCTGCCGGGTCGGATGGCCGCCCCGCCAGTCGGCGGATCACCGGGGCAAGGAACTCGTGGAAGGTGAACACCGCCGACGTGGGGAAGCCGGGGAGGACGGCGACGGGAATCGTTCCCCTCCCCCCTTGTGGGGGAGGGGGGAATTCAGCACCTGAAACCCCCTCCCCCCTAACCCCCCTCCCGCGAGGGGAGGGGGGAACCCGCGAAGACACAATCCCCCTACCGCTAGGGGAGAGGGGAACCGACGGGGAACACACCCCCAGGCACAGCGGCTTGCCGGGCTTCAGCGCCACCCCGTGGGCGACGATTCCCGGCGGGCCGAACTCGTCCACCACGCGGTAGCTCACGTCCCCGGTGCCCTTCGACGTGCCGCCCGACAGCAGCACCACGTCGCACGCCCGTAGTGCTTCGGCGAACGTTACTCTTAGCTTTTCCAGGTCATCGGGGACAATACCGTAGCGGACGGCCTCGCCGCCGAGTTCCCGCACGGCGTCGGCGATGACCGTCTGGTTGCTGTCGAACACGCACCCCGGTCGCGGTTCCTCGCCGGGCGGTTGCAACTCGTCGCCGGTGGAGATGACCCCAACGCGCGGGCGGCGGACGACGGCGACGGAGCCGACCCCGAGCGCGGCCAGCACACCCGTTTCCCGCGAGGTGAGAACGGTGCCGCGAAGGAGGACCGTTTCGCCACGGCCGATGTCGGTGCCGGCCCAGGTGACGTTCGCGCCGGGGACGGCCGGCCGCGTCAGGAGCAACTTCCCGCCGGTGAAGTCGGTGTCCTCGATCATCGCCACCGCCGTCGTCCCGCGCGGCAGCACCGCCCCGGTCGCCACCGCGACGGCCCCGCCCGCCGGCACCGCGACGGTCGGTATCCGGCCGGGCGCGAGCGCGTCGCCGGCGAGGGTCAGTGACACCGGAGTGTCTTCGGCCGCGCCGAACGTGTCCTCGGCTCGCACCGCGAACCCGTCCACGTTTGACCGGTCGAAGGCGGGGACATCGACGGGCGCGCGGCGGTCGTCGGCCAGGACGCGGCCGAGTGCTTCGGCGAGGGGAACCGTTTCGGCGGGCAGCGGGGACAGGTCGAGGTGTTGGTGGAACCGCCGCTCGGCCTCGTCGCGGTCGAGGACGGTGAGGAACTGCTGCTGAGTGAACGGCGAGGGCATAGGTGAAGCCGGGTTCGCCCAAAACCACTATCTCGGTCACTTCTTCTTTTTCTTCTTCCCGCCTTTGCCACCCTGTCCGCCGCCGCCTTGCTGGCCGCCCGGTTTCGGCGGCGGCCCCTGCTGGGGCGGCGTCTGGTTGTTGCGGATCTGCCGCTGCTGCTCGGCCTGCCGTTGCACCTCTTCCAACTTGGCCCGCATGCGGGCCAGGAAGCCGGTCGGCGCGGGGGCCGGGTCGGCCGGCTTGGCGGATTGCGCGCGGGCCGGGAGCGGCACCGGGCCGGCCCCGGCGGCGAGCTCGTCCGCCGCCACCGTCTGGTCGTGGACGGCCTTCTTGACGAACCGCCGCTCGATCAGCGCCCAGGTGGTGCTGGCGATGAAGTACAGGCACATGCCGGCCGCCATCTTGTAGAAGAAGATGCCCATGAAGATCATCATCACCTTCATGATCTTGGCGTTCATCGCCTGCTGCTCGTCCGTCGGCGGCGGCATCATGATCGCCTGCTGCACCACCATCAGGCCGATGGTCAGGATGGGCAGGATGTTCAGGTACGGCCCCAGGTACAGGGTGCCGCCGAGGGAGTTCGGGTCGCTCACCCACGGGATGTTCTCGCCCCACCACGCCAGCATGTCCGGGGCGGCCAGGTTGGGCATCCAGAGGAACGGCTCCAGCCGGAAGAAGACGCTCTCTTGCAGGCAGAAGTACAGGCCCATGAAGATCGGGAACTGGGCCAGCATGAGCAGGCAGCCGCCCATGCTGGACAGCGGGTTGACGCCGTTCCGCATCATCAGGCGCGTCCGCTCCTGGTTGAACGTGTGGTAGTCGCTGCCGTACTTCTCCTTCAGTTTGTCCACCTCCGGCTTCAGCTTGGTCATCTTCTCCTGCATTCGCGCCATCATCCCCTGCTGCTTCTTGCTGGGGATGAGCAGCATGAGCCGCACCAGGAACGTCAACATCAAGACGTTCACACCCCAGATCGGGACGAAGCCGTGCAGCCACCCCAGCACGGTGTGCATGACGTTGGTGAAGAAGATGACGAGGTCGGCGATCCACAGCGAGTTCGACAGGCGGCCGAAGAAGTGCGGCGAGTGGTGGTCGGTGAGCGTCCGCAGGGTGAGGTTGTCCAGGTAGCGGTCCACCAGCGCGGCCTCCACCTCGCGGGTCCCGTCGGCGCCCTTCAACTGGTCCAGCAGCCGCACCTTGACCGGCCCGTTGTACACGAGGTAGCCGTGCGTCACCGGCTTGCCCGGTTGCGGGTCGATGGCGGCGGCGGCCACCCGAACGGTGACGTTCCCGAGGAACACCTTCTCCTCGATGCCGCCGGTGAACACCTCCTGTTTCACCCGTCCCTGGTCGTTGCGTTCGACGGGTTGCCACGGCAGCGGTTCGCGGGTCGGGCGGGCGTACTGCCACATCCCTTTCCGCACCTCCTCGGGCTGGGTGTCGTCGATGGCCAGGGCGCTGGCGAAGTACTGGTTGGCGACGGCCGCGTACGTGAACGTGTTGCCCTCCGCCTTCACCAGCGTGCCGCCGTGCCCGTTCTGAATCGTCAGCGTGTCCTCGATGCTCCGCGTCGGCGTCCCGGACGGCGTGGTCCAGCCGATGAGCGCGTTGCGGTAGGTGCTGGTGTACCACTCGCCCTCGATCGGGAGGGCGTTCGCGCCGGCCAACTGGTAGCGGAATTTCACCGCCTCCTTGCCGGCCGCCCGGCCGGGCAGCGCATCGAAGGACAACTGGAAGCCGAAGTGGTACTCGCCCGGTTTCAGGGTGAACGTCTTGCGGATGCGAATGTAGTACGGGGCACCGAGGTCCGTCTCGAACGTCACCCGCGACCCGTCGTCGGCGTTCGACTGTTCGGCGACCGTCCACACCCGCTCGGCCAACTCGTTCACCGGGTGCTGGGTCGGCGACTTCGGGTCGTCGCCGACCGGGTAATGGGTGAGCAGGTACGACGGGTCGGTCAGGATCGACGGGTCGGCGACCACGCCGGGGGCGAGGTTCGGGTACGGCGGGGTGTCGAGCATGGACGCGGTACGCGTCCGCACGATGCCGGGGATCAGGTGGAGCGGTACGGTCGCGCCGTTCTCCTTCGCCCGGATGCCGAGGCGGGTGGCCTCGTCGAACCGGGGGAGGATCACCTGCTGGACCCCGCCCCCCTTGGTGTTCAGCAGGACGCGCAAGTTCGCCTTGTCGGTGCCCAGCCGGACGAGCGTTTGCGGCTCGACCGGCTTCGGCGGCGGCTTGGTGAGTTCGGCCGGTTCCTTCCCCCCACCGCCGACGGCGGCCATCAGCGCCGCGTAGTCCAGCTTCGGCGGCGGCTCCTTCACGAACGCCTTCGGGCTCGCGCCGAAGCCGCCGACGGCGGCCATCGTCGCCTCGCGGTCGATCATCGGCGGCGGTTCCTTCGGCGGCGGCGGCGGGAAGAACGTCTTGTTGACGTACCACCAGCCGGCGGCGACCCCGGCGGCGAGCAGGAGGAAGGTGACGAAGTTGAAGAACCCGTTGCGGCTCATGAGGCGGTATTCCTGATTCGCTGGCGCTAGATCGCAGTAGTTATCTTATCGAAGGCACTCCCCGCCGTAAGCCCATCGAGGGACGAAACCGCACTCAGCCAAGTTGGTGCCCGCCCCGGCTCGCATTCCGCCGACTCGTCGTGCGCGCCCACTCCTTGTCGGAGCCGACTCTGGCACCGGGTTTGCGGGTCAGTCCCATCGGCATCCACACTGCGGAGGCGACATCATGAGTACGAAAGTCATCGGAGTGACGGCCCCCGAAACGCAAGTCGTTGGCGGGAAGACACCCAATCAAGATACCGCCCTGGGAGTTCCGTCGGACGGGGGCTGGCAGTGGTGGAAGGTATTGGCGGGGATTGCCATCAGTGCCATCGTCTTCTTAGGCGCGGCGGCCGGCCTCTACTCCGTTTTCGGGAACCCCCCGTGGTCCGAGAGCGAACTCCACACCACGTTCCACGGCACACCGATGGACGGCGTGGCGGAACGGTTCGGCCAACCCGACCACGCCGTCACCGACCCGGCGACGGGTCAACTCCAACAACTCGGGTACCGCACCGCGGTGCGAGTGCGGGAGAAGCCGTCCGCGAACCTCGTGACGTTTCACGGCGAAAACGGCCGGTGTGTCCGGATCGAGGTGAATTGACCGACTGATGAGCGGTCGCAGGCAATCCCGTGCCGCTCCACAGGCAGAACTTCGCGCGGCCGGCGTCGGCGGTCGGGACATTACGTCCCGACCGCCG
>JBBRUO010000144.1:0-11558 GCA_038247725.1 Gemmatales bacterium | reverse complement strand
CAACTGCTGCTGGGCGGAGAGCAACTGTTGGGTGAGGGCGGCGGAGCTTCCGGCGGTGTCGCGGGCTTGCGGGTCGGCGGGGGCGGTGAACGTACTCCGCGCGTTGTCTACCACAATATCGGCGAGTTCGACCGCCTTCTGTTGGATCTTAAACGTTTGGGCCAACTGCCGCAGCGCCCGCAAGTCCGACCGCGCGTCGGTGACGACGTTGTCCTCCACCGATTGCAGGCTCCGTCGCTGCCGCTGGTACGAGATCAGCGCCGCCCGGTAGTTGTTCCGCTCGGCCCGGCGGACGAACGGCGGCTCCAGCCGCAGCCGCACCTGGTGTAGGGTTCGCGACCCGCCCAGGTTGAAAGGCTGGTTGCTCCCGGTGGGGCTGACCATAGCCAGATCGTACTCGACGTCGAGTACTCCCCGCAACGAATTCGCCACCACATTCACCCGCCGCCACGAGTCCACCACCAGCGCCCGCGCGTTCATCACGTCGTAGCGGTTGTTCAGGACGGTCTCGGCCGTGCGGACGTACGCGAGGTCGAGCGGGGCGGTGAGCAGGTCGATGTCGGCGACGGGCACCCCCGGCAGGGCCGGCCACTCGCCGCGGATGGCCTCGATCCGCTGGGCGCGGGCGGCGACGGCCATCAGCATGCCGGCGTCGAACGCCTTGCGGAACGCCGCCTTCCGCTCGTCGATCTGCTTCGCCTCGGGCGACCGCAGCCAGGCTTGCGCCTCATACTCGCGGAGGGACTGCTCGAACTGGGCCGCGTCCCGCGCGTTCTCGGTGGCCAGGATCTCCCGGTCGGCCTCCTCCGGCTGCGGCTGGTTGTTGCTCAACCGGGTGGCCCGCTCGTCGAGCAGTTGCAGCCGCTTCGCGTCCATCGCCGCGACCCGCGCCGTCAACTCGGCCGGCGTCAACTTCCGCAGCGCCTCGGACGCCGCCGGGTACCCCTGGGCGAACGGCGTCCCCTTCGCCAGCAGCGATTCGGTGAGCAGCTTCGCCCACCGCTGGCGGTACGCGGGGACCGGCTCCGTCGGGTCGAACACGCTGGCCGCTTTTTCCAGGTCTTGCAAGTCCTGGTACACCCCCTCGAACCGCTGCAACTGGCGGCGGATGGGCCGCAGCGGGGCCTCGTCGAGTTCGATCGGGAGCGTGGCGGGGACGCCCAGTTGCAGCTTGAAGTTGTCGATGTTGTCCACGTACTCCTGGGTCCGCCGCAGCACCACGCCGCGACTTTGGACCAGTCGCTGCTCGACCTGGATCACCTGTAATTCCGGCACCGCGTTCCCTTCTTTGAGGTTCTGGAAGAGGCCGAGGAACGACTCGATGGCCTGGACGTTCTTCTTCTCGTTCGCCAGCACGGCCGCCCGCAGGACGGTGGGTAGGTAGCCGACCGAGTTGGCGGTCAGGTTGGCCCCGACGCCGCGGCCCAGGTTGGCGGCCAACCCTTGCAGCCCGTAGGGGTTGTTCGTGTACCCGCCGCCGCCGGCGATGGCGTAGTAGAACAGGTTGCGGAAGCGGGCGTAGCTGCGGACGGCGTACAGCAGGGTCCGCTCGGCCTGCGTCAGCGCTTCCAGCGTCACCGCGAACCCGCCGCCGCGGAGGAACGGCTGCGACAGCGACAGGGCGAAGTCCGAGATGCCGACCGTCGGCCGCCCGTTGCCGACGTTGACGACCACCTGGTTCGCCAACTGCACCAGCAGTTGCGCGCCGGACGCCAGCCGCTGCGAGAACCCGAACGACGTCGATGGCGACCACCGCGACCCCGGCGCGGCGGTCTCCCGCCCGCCGGCCGAGAAGATCAGTTCCTCGGCCGCGAACGCCTGCGCCGAGAAGCCGAACCGCTCCAGCGACACCGGCAGGGCGGCCAGATACAGGTCTTCCCGCCGGTCCTGGAACTCGCGGCTGTTGAACAGGGCCAACTCGACCGTCTGCTCCAGCTTCATCCGGTACCCCTGCTCGTTCGTGGCGAACGTCGCCTTATACTCGGCTTCCTCCGGGGTGTCTTCCTTCGGGGGCACGGGGATGGCCGGATCGCCGGTCGTGGGCTCGTCCGGGTTGCCCTCGGAGCGGTTTTGCGCGTTCCACGCGGCGATCTGGTGCAGGTAGCCGTCCCCCTCGTACCGCCCGACGCCGCCTTTGCCCGGCTTCTGCGGGTTCGGCGACACCAGTTGCGTGGCGTAGTCGTCCACCGGGAAGGGCGGGGCGTCCGGCTTGAACGGGTCGGCGAACCGCGCCCGCTGGTCCGGGTACACGTGCCAGTTCTTCACTTCCCACTGGGGGAAGACGTTCTTCTGCGAGATGAGGGCTTCCACGTCCTTGTCTGCCCGCTCGCGGTATTTCTGGCGGGAGCAGCCGGCGGCGGCCACGGCGACCAGCGCCAGGACCGATAGCCGGTGAACAAAAGTGGAAACGGGCATGGCGTGCGTCCGGAGGCCGAGGTCGCGCGGTACGTTCCGCACAACCGGTATCGGCCGCAAGCCTTGCCCAACTTGAACGGCAGCTGCCGGCCGGTGTTGACGCACCAGCGTCAAGCGGGAATACTTGTCCGAGTCAGCCAGTATGCCAGATTCTCTTCGGACTCGCCAAACGGTGTCCGCGTGCCGAACTCACCGTGGATCGCGGACCCGTCCGGAACCACCGCGACCACGTTCCACGCCTTCGACGCCACGGACCGCCGGTTTTTCGTTCGGGCGCGGATCGACACCTACACCGACCACCTGACGTTCCGCATCGCCACCAGAATTCCCAGTACGGGCGAGAAAAGCGCGGTCGCCCCCGACGAGTTATTCGATGCGATGATGACTCACTTCGGCCGGCAAGTCGGCGGCTATCCCGCCGCGATCCGGGGGATCTGGGACCGATCCGACCCCGATTTCGCCACGAACTTGGACCGGTTCAACGCCGCCCTCGCCGCAGGTGACGATGAACCGACCGCTGCGATGAAGACCTTCACAGGGCGGATGGCGGCGAGGTACAATTACACGACCGTCGTGTTCGGCGTCACCGACCCACCCACCGGCCCGCCGTACTCGAAGGCGAACGTGTACTTCAAGACGCCGGCGTAGAGGCCCCGGAGTTCCCCTCATGGCCACCGACCCCCGAGTCGTCGCCGAACTGCGCGAGATGTTCGTCGCCGGGGCTACGCCCTCACGCCTGATCCGGCACATCGCCGGCCGACACGACGGCGAGCCGTGGCCCCGACTGGTCGGGGAGTACTTCGCGCAGGCCTTCTCGGTGGTCACTGTCGTGGCGGACGGATGGCCGGAGACCCAGGACCTCGACGACGTGGATCCGTCCGAACTCGATCGCGAACTCCTCCGCGACATGGTCGGCCGAAGTCACCTGTGGAGACCGTCGAACGAGGCGGACGCGCCGGCGTGGTGGGACGGGCTTCGGTCGGTGGCCGGGAGCGAGCCGGAGTTGCTCGACCGGCTCCGCCCGGAAGGGGAACCGGCCCTCCGGGAGGTGTGGGACTCGCTCCCCGAGCGAACTCGGTCCCACATCCGGCGGGCGACCGTGAACGCCGCCGCATACCACCAGTATACGGCCGTCCTGACCCGGCTCGTCGAGCGCCTCCAAGACCAAGTCCTCCGTCTCGAACAGGAGCGGGAGTTGGCTATCGCCGGCACGTGACGTCCGACACCACTCCCACTCTCACCGCTTCACCACCTCGATTTTCCCGCCGGCGTCCTTGGCGACGGCCCACGCCACCTTCTTGACCTCGGCGTCGTTGGCCGGGTCCACCGCCAGTCGCACCTTCTCCGCCGGCGGGGGGCCGAACAGTTGCCGGCGGACGACCGACCCCGGCAGGTAGCCGACCAGCATCGTCATCATCATCAGGCTGAAGACGAGCAACCCCATGAACACGCCGATGCCGAAGTGCAGGAAGAACCCGCCGATGATCACGTACGGCCGCAGCTTCGTCCACACCAGGAACGGCAGGCCGATCTCCATCACCACCGTGAACCCGACCATGAACGCGGCCGCCGTCGCGTACACCACCCGCTGGCCGATCATCGTCCGGAGCATGTCCCGATACCACTCGTAGTGGATCATGGTGAACTCCGGGTTGGCCATCGTGTCCCAGAAGGCGTTGTTGTTCCACCACGCCGCCCCCTTCAACTTGGACAAGCCCGACGCCATGTAGATGAAGCAGAAGTGGATTTGCAGCAGCCGCTGGGCGAACCCGGCGGCCACCGACGGCGGCGGGGCGGCCAGGAATCGCGCCGTCGGTTCGTCGATGTGCCCGCACCGCTTCAGGCTGGCCTTGGCCGCCCGGTACCGCGCGATCAGGCGGTCCAGCGACACCGCCGCCCCGCAGTTGGCGACCATCAGATACAGGAGCAGGATGTTCATCATCGTGTCCTGACCGAACAGCACCTGCTGGTTGCGGTGGATGTACGACACCGCGCACAGCCACGTCAGCACGGCCGTCGTCCGGGTGAACAGGCCGAGGGTGAACAGCAGCATGACTACCAGCATGGCGGCGTGGGCGACGGCCATCTCGGTCGGCGTGTGGATGTGGAACCACAGCGAGAAGATCGGGTGCCCGGTGCGGTCGGCGTACCGCCGCTCGGTGTTCCAGTAATTGAAGTAGTCCAGCTTCCGCTCCCGCTCGGCCGGCGGGCCGGTCAGGTCGCGGGCGAACTTGAGGAAGTTGTACCGGTGGACCTCGTCCGACTCGTACAGGAACAGGGCGATGTACTTGCGGGCGTCGAGGACCGCCTGTTCCTTCCGCCGCCACTCGTCGTCCGTGTCGGTCGCGGCGCGGTCCGGGACGCGGGGGAGGGTCGAGTAGAACGCCTCCAGGTCGCGGGCGAGTTGCTTCAGCCGCCAGTTCGGGTCCGTCTTGTGGGTCGGGTCGGCGAGGGCGTCGAACGGGAACTGTTCGTTCTCGCCGCGGGGGATCTCGTTCGCCAGCGCCTTCAGGGTGTTCGCCCGCACCACCGGGTCGGGACTGAGGCCGTTGGCGTACCGCCCGGCCTCCTGGCCGACGCCCGTCGGGTAGCCGTTCGGGTCGACCCCCTGGACGGCCAACACGGCCAGGACGCGGTTCAGTTCGGCCAAGTCGGTCGGCAGGTTCCGCGTGTACTCCACCAGCGCCGCCCGGCGGTGCGGCTCCTCCGGGAAGCGGGCGGTGTCCTCCCACGACTTCCACCCGTCGGTGAACGACGGGTTGGTCCAGGGGGCCTCCCGCCGCTCGCGGTTGACTGCGTCCAGCCCGTACCACCCCTTCTCGCCGAAGAACGAGTACAGGTCGAACGAGTAAGCCAGGTGCGTGTACAGCACCAGCACCCCGACGACGACGCGGATGAACCCCATCGTCGTCGGGTCCGCCGGGGCGAACCAGAAGTGGGTCCACCGCCGCCAGGCGGTGTTCGGTGTCGCGGGCGTCATTGGCCGATCCTCCGTTCCCAGTCGAATTCGTAACCCACGTATTTGGACATGTAGTCCTCGAAGTCCCGCCCCTTCGGGTCGGACACGGAGCGGGGCTTGGGCAGGATCGGGCACAGCCAGTAGAGCATCGGGTCGGTCGGGTTCAGCAGCGTCCCGTCGGCGTCGAACTCGCCCAGGTAGTACGGCTTGTAAGTGGTCGGGTGGTACGGGTCACCCGGCTCGGTCCACTGCCGCTCGCGGTTGTACGGCACCCGCTGGCCCAGGAAGTAGTCGGCCGGGATGATGGTGTGTTCGACGCGGAAAATTCGCACCCGCACCACCCGCCGCTCCGGCTGGCCCCCGCGCTCGGGGGAGGAGAACTCGTCGGCCACGTGCCGCGCGTAGGACGGCAACAGGTGGCGGACGATGTCGGAGCCGGGGATACGGTACTGCAAGTCTTCCGGGCCGGCGCGGGGGTCGAGGGGAACCCGCAGGTCCGTCCCGGCCGCCACCCCGACCGCCACCCCGCGCCGCCGGATCACCGCCTCATTCTTCTCGAACGTGGCCGGCGTGAACCGACTGGGCAGCGCCGTCGAGACCATCTCGGTGATCGACAGCCGGCGGAAGTACGACAGCCCGAGCGGGTCCTTGTAGTGCTGCCGGCGGTTCGGCACGTCCACCCACTCGGAGGCCGACTTGGTCCACTCCGGCTCGCCCGTCTCGGGGTTCGTCCCTTCCGTCCACGACCCCGCGTCCTCGGTCGGCCGGACCGATTTCTTCAGTTCGTACGTCAGCAGGAAGTACAGGTGCGACGCCGGGCCGGGTTCGGGCGAGTAGAAGTGGTAGGCGTTGCTCAGGTAAAGGAACTTGAAGTACGGCAGGTACAGCCGGCCGGCGGTCTGCGTCGTCACCCACGGCGGCGCGGTGCCGTTGGTGGCCGGCCACGTGGTCGCCGTGAGGATGCCGCCGAAGTGGGACAAGGCGAACGCCGAGAGCAGCGCATACCGGGCGGGGGCGGGAACCCGCGTGAGCACCGCCCCGGCCGCCGCGCCAGCGGCCAGCACCCGCGCCAGCAGCCGGGCCGAGTCCCAGTCGCCCGGTGTCGGTTCGGGAAGGCCGAGCGAAGCCAGCGCGGCCGCACCGGCGGCGATCAGCCACATCCACCACAAATCCGGCCGCCACGACAGCGCCCCGCCGGCCGTCAGCGCACCGATGGCGACGAGCAGCAAGCGGACCGTCGAAAGGAGTGCCGGGCCACCGGACTCGTCGAACGGCACGAGGTCGAGGATCGCGGCGAGTCCGCACAACGCCACCCCCGCTACCGCCACTCGCGCCGCCGAACGAACGGGGACCGGGGGCAGGACGGCGACCGGCGGGTCGGTAGCAGGTGTGAGCATGACGGGAACTCCGAGGGCCGGATGACGAAGCGGGGCAAGCGGTGAGTCTCTCGCGGTGAAAACGCCGGCCGCCCGCAACTGTTGGTACGATCTCGCATTGCCAGGGTGGAATCGGCGGGCGGGAGGGGGGAATAGACGACAATTTTATCCGGTTCATACCTGTCGGCGACTTGGGCAGTCGGGAGAATCGGAGAACGCGCCTGAATTTACCGCAGCTTACGCAGTTTACTATTGACGCTCTTCCCCGCCCGGCTTACTATCTCACTTGTAACCAGCGTATGCGAACGTGTTTGCGCAACCCCCCGGCTTGTTGGCGGGATGGACCCGCCGGACAACGGCCTCGGTACTCCGCTGCGCGCGGCATCGGGCCGTTTTTCTAACCGTGTCCGTCTCCGACGGACACCCCCCGTTCTTCGAGGAGTTCTCGATGTACACGATGGTCCTGATGATGGCGGCCGGTTCGGCCGGTGAGTCCCCCGACTTCTTCCGCAACAAGTCGAGCGGTTGCACCGGCTCCGTGGTCGCCGCCTCGGCCGGCTGCACCGGCTACGCAACCCCGGCCGGCTGCACCGGCTACGCAACCCCGGCCGGCTGCACCGGCTATGCCGTCTCTGGCGGTTGCCACGGTGCCCCGGCCGCGTCGGCGGGCTGCCAAGGCGAGCGTCAGCGTGGCGGCTTCCTCGGCCTCCGCGGCCGTCTGTTCGGCGGTCGCGATCGTGGGAACGGCTGCCAGGGTGCCGTTCCGGCTTTCGGCGGCTGTTACGGCAGCGTCGTCACCCCCGACTGCGGCGGTTGCGCCCCGGTCTACACCGGCGGCGGCTGCCTCGGCACCACCGTCCTGTCGTCCCCGACGATCGGCTACCAGCCGAGCACCCCGGTGACCATGCCGCAAGTCCCCCCGGCCGACCCGAAGAAGTAACGAGAAGAAAAGCAGCACAATGTAATCGGCCGTCACGCGACCGATTCGATGGCGAAACCGACGGACGGCCCCGGAACCCTGGGGCCGTCCGTCGGCGTTTTCCGTTCCACCCGCACGGCCGGCTCCGTCGCCGGAGTCCATTCGCCCGTGCGGGTGAACACGTCCAGCGTTTCCGCCACGCTCGCCCCGACCCCCGGCACGGTTCCGGTGCGGGCGATCACATCCGCCACCGGCTCCCGCAACCCCAGCACCGCCATTGCCGCTTGACGGAACGCCCGGACGCGGTACAAGTTGTCCCCGCAGTCGGCCAGCGCGCGGGCGTGGGCGCGGAGGTGGCGGGCGATGTCGTCGTTGGTCATGGGGTGATCTTCCAGTCGTGGGTCTTCGGGAGGTTGGTACGATGCCACCTCATGTGTACACGCTCGCACCGTGTCCTTTCGAACACAAGGTCGGTAGGAGGCCGTCGTGGCGGATTTTCGCACCCACATCACCGTGTCCGGGTTCTGCGGCTTCGCTTACGGGGCCGCCGCGCTCAGTCCGCTGAACCACCCGCCGGAAACGGCGGTGCTCGCGGGCACGCTGACCGCCGTGGGGGGGATGTTGCCGGACCTGGACTCGGACTCCGGCCGCCCGGTGCGGGAGATGTCGTCGCTGATCGCCGCCGTGCTGCCGCTTCTGGCGTTCGACCGCCTGCGGCAGGTGTTCGACTCGCAGGAGGGGGTGCTGGCCGCCATCGTCGTGCTATACGCGCTGGTGCGGTACATCGGCACCCCGCTGTTCAAACGGCTGTCCGTCCACCGCGGCATGTTCCACAGCATTCCGGCGATGCTGATCTTCGGGCTGATCGTCTACCTGGAATACAAAAGCCCGGACCGCAGCACCCGCCTGTTACTGGCGCTGGGGGTGATGATCGGCTTCCTGTCGCATCTGGCGCTGGACGAGATTTGGAGCGTCAACTTCGACGGCATCCGGGTGAAGTTGAAGAGTTCGGCGGGCAGCGCGATGAAGTTCTTCTCGCCGGCGATCTGGCCGAACGTGGTGTGTTACGCCATCCTCGGCGGGCTGCTGTTCCTGGCCTACGTGGACTTCCGCCACAAGCGGCCGGCGGGGCCACTCGACATGTGGGAGTTCACGCCGGTTCGCCACCGCTGACCGGCGACTCCGTTGCGGGTCGCGTCCAGTCTTCGACCGCGAGACCAGGGACGCGGGCGAAATCGCGGACGTTGGCGGTGACGACCGTCGCCCCGGCTTCCAGAGCAATGGCCGCGATGCGGAGGTCGTTCTTCTTGACGTTGAGTTTCATTCGGACCAGTGCGTCGGCCGCCCTCTCCGCATTTGCGGAAAGGCGGAGAATGGGAAGTCGCCCGTAGCCAAGGGTCGTGCGGATGAGTTCGTCGAAGGCGCGCTCGACGCCTTCCGGGGTAGTCGCCCGGCGGAGGTAGGTGTACCAACCGCTCAGCGACTCCTCCAGGGAAACGGCGGTGGTGCCCACCGAACCCGGCGGTTGGGCGAGAATGCGGCTGGAAATGGGTTCCACCGCGTCGAACGCCATGCTCACCGCGTTCGTATCCAGCACGAAACGGATCACGATTCGCCCCCTTCTCGCAGCCGGTCTTCCTCCTCCTGCGCGTTCCGGTTGTCCTCGATTGCCTGACGCCACCCGGCGATCAGTTCGGGGTCGGTGTCCTTCCACATCCCGACCACCGCCAGCCACGGGTTCCCGCCGGGTGGCGTGACGGGAAGTGAAATGGTCTGCCCGCCGGTGGTCTCGGCCTGGAGCTTCGCCACCGCCTCTTCCGCGGTATCGCCCTCGGCTTCGAGGCGCACGTCGCTGGTGGCGATGAACTTGCCGGCGGCGGTCTTCGCTACCGTCACCGGCACGCGGGCCAGAATGGTCGTCATCGGTCGTCCCTCGGTCAAATTGGATGCGACCATTCTACCCGCGCCGTCGTCAGTCCGCCTCGGCGGGTTGATCGGGTGGCTGTGTCCAGTCTTCGGCCGCGAGACCAGGTACGCGGGCGAAATCGCGGACGTTGGCGGTGACGACCGTCGCCCCGGCTTCGAGGGCGATGGCCGCGATGCGGAGGTCGGGCGCGCGGACGTTCCGATGCAGGCGGATCAAGATGGCCGCATGATCGAAGGCGGTGCGCGAATACGGCAAGATGGGGAGACGGCCGAGTTGAGCGGTCGCCCGCCCGAGCCGTTCGTATGCGAGGACGATTTGGTCCGGGGTCTTCGCTTGGCTCAAGTAGGTGTACCAACCGCTGAGAACTTCCTGAACGGTGATGACGGTCGTGGCCACCTCATCCCCGGCCGCCACGACGCGGGAGAGGATCGGCTCCCGGTTGGCGAACAAGTCGGAGACGGAGTTGGTGTCGAGTACGAAGCGGATCATAACGGTTCCTGACACGTCAACTCCGGGATCGGCCCTTCACGCTCCCGCAAGTCGGCCATCACTTTCAACCACTCGCCCACCGCCGGATCGTCCTTGAACGACTCGGCCAGCGCCGCCCACGGGTTCGGGTGGTCACTGGCGGGGATCGGTTCGAGGCGGGCCGGCGGTTCCGCACCCGGCGGGGTGGTCTCGGCCTGGAGCTTCGCCACCGCCTCTTCCGCCGTGTCGCCCTCGGCTTCGAGGCGCACGTCGCTGGTGGCGATGAACTTGCCGGCGGCGGTCTTCGCTACCGTCACCGGCACACGAGCCAGAATGGTCGTCATCGGTCGTCCCTCGGTCAAATTGGATGCGACCATTCTACCCGCCCGGCCGTCACTTCGCGTCGGCGGCAATGGCCTTGTACATCGTCACCGCCTTGTCGAACGTCTTCTTCGCCTCGGTCCGTTCGCCGGGGCGGATGTCCTTCTCCCGCACCCGCCACAGTTGCTCGATGACGCCGATACACCACCTGGCGCTGTCGGCGGACGCGCGGATCGGCTTGCCACCGACGATCACGTTCACCGGGTTCGTGTGCAACTGCGGGAAGCTCCGCAACGCGACCCAACTGCTCCGGTCGATCTTCGTTTTGAACGTCAGGTCGTGCGTCTTGTCGTCGGCGGGCACCTCTTTCGTTTCCGCGACTCGGCCGTTGACGATCAGGTCCACCGTGCGGGTCTTGCCGGTCGGGGTCCGCGCGCCGGGGGCGGTGCCGTGCGTCACGTCGGCGGCGAACGCCACCTTCGCCGTCGCGGTCACGTCACCGGCTTCTTTCAACGCCACCTCGCCGAACCCCGGTGACACCTCATTGACACTGAACGCCAGGGCGTGCGCGTACCCGTCACTCACGTAACTGCGGCCCTTGGCCAAACCCTCGCACCACTTGTCGAAGCGGATCTCCGGCACCTTGCCGAGGTTCACATACACCCGGCCCATGCCGACGCGACTGCCGCTGATGCACGGGAAGTCGGTCTCGCCCGACACCTTCAGCGGGAAGCCGCAGTTCAGGATGTGATACCAGCAGTTCCACTCCGGCACGCGGTCGGTATCCATCGCGCTGATGAAGTCGCACACGCCCATCGCGGTGGTCACGCAAATCTCCTGCGCGCCGATGCCGTTCATCTCCGGAATCGCCAGGTTCGGCAACTTCGTAGCCACGCGGTCGATGCTCGTTCGCAACTCGACCTCCGTCGCCCGCTTGTCGCCGTCGGCGTCGATCTTGGCGAACGGTTCCGGCAGCGGCAGCGCCGCGTTCGCGGCGTCCTCGGCGGTGAAGAAGCCTTTGCCCCCACGGTCCAATGCGACGAACAGTCTTCGGGTCGTCTTCTCCGGGTTCACCCCCAGGCCGTTGCCGGAGTGGGCGTACCCGGTGACGCCGCCCTGCTTCTTTGCCCACGTCATCAGCGGCGTCGTCCACGTCGGCCAGCCCTTGGTTTT
>JBBRUO010000143.1:0-11591 GCA_038247725.1 Gemmatales bacterium | reverse complement strand
GACCCAGTCGGACCAGTAGAACGCGCCGTCCGGCCCGAACTCGCAGTCGGTCGGCACCATGTTCTGCACGAACGCCTCCGGCTTGTTCACCTCGAACGCGGCCCCCTTCGGCTTCACGCTCACCGCCCAAATCTTGCTACCGCCGGGGTTGCTGGTGAAGTCGCAGGCGAAGAAGTGGTCCTTGTACTTGTCGTTCAGGCCGATGCCGGGGTAGTGCGTGATGCCGGCCGGGCCGTTGCCGAAGTGCGCCAGCGGCGGGACGATGTACGCCGGCTGGTCGGGCGTTTGCGTGTGCCAAATCTTCTCGGTGTTCCAACTGCCCCGGTTGCCCTGCGGCACCGCCGGCGTGTGATACAGCGTGTCGTATTGATACCCGCACCGCCAGCCGCTATCCCCGCCCTCGACGATGTACACCCATCGCGCGCGGTCGCCGCTGTCGCAGTTGTTGTCATAAGTGAACAAGTTGCCGAAGTCGTCGAAGGCCAACTCTTGCGGGTTGCGCAACCCGGTATGCACGATCTCCATATTCGCGCCGTCCGGGTCGCACCGCAACACCGCCCCGCTGTCCGGGTTATACAGGTGCTTGCCCTCCTTCGTCGTCACGTTCAGGCCGCGGTCGCCGATGCTGAAGTAGAGCTTGCCGTCCGGCCCCATCCGCAGGCCGTGCATGTCGTGGCCGATGAATTGTGCCCGCAGGCCGAACCCGGTGGCGAGGGACTTCTTCACGTCCGCCTTGTTGTCGCCCTTGGTGTCCTTCAAGAGCCACAAGTCCGGGATGTTCGTGTAGTAGACGTTCCCTTTCCGCGCCAGCACCCCGGCCCCGATGCCGTCCTTCAACTCGTTGTACCCGCCGGAGAAGATGACGGACTTGTCGGCTTCACCCTTGCCGGTGGAGTCCCACAGCAGGCGAATTTGGTCATCGTACCCGCGATAATAATCGTCCTTCGCGCCGTACTTGTGCTTGGCATACATCTTCAGCCGGTCCTCGACCGACCGCGAGCCGATGTCCTCGTCCACCCAGTACATGAAGTTGCGGGTGTCGGGCACCCCCTTGGCGAAACGGGTGGTCTCGGCCACGTACGCGCGGCCCTTCTCGTCGAAGCAGAAGGAGACCGGGTTGGCCATCATCGGCTCGTGCGCCCAGACGGTGGCCTTCAGGCCGCCGGCGACGGTGGCCCGCTTGGCGGCGTCCCCGGCTTCGAGCGCGGCGAGTTTCGCCTGCTTGTCGGTGTCCGGCGGGACGGCGGGCAGCCGCGTGAGGACGAGGGCGAACAGGCCGAGCAAGAGCGCGGCCGAAAACCTGCGGGGCATGACGGCTCCGGGAGAGGGTGACGGGAGGGCCAGAGGTACTCGTCAGGCTACCGCGGCCGCCGCGCCGGGGCAACGGCGGTGGGCGCGAAGTCCGCGCCGGTCGCGGCCATCCGCTTGACCGACCCCGGCACGGGGTTTATCGTCAACCACGTTGACTCCCGTCCGCGCCCCGAGGTGACTGCCCGTGCCGATCCCACTGGAACTGCGCCGCATCATCATCAACGAGGTCGAGGAAGACCAAGTGGTGGTTCTCGCCGAGGTGGACGGCGAGCGGGCACTGCCCATCGTCATCGGCCTGTTCGAGGCGAGCAGCATCGAGCGGCGGGTGAAGGGGTTGCCGTCACCCCGCCCGCTGACGCACGACCTGATCGTCGAAGCGGTCGAGCTGATGGGCGGCCGCATCCAGGACATCCTGATCACGGAGTTGAAGGAACACACCTACTTCGCCAAGATCCGGGTGCGGCACGAGGGCGAGGTGATCGCGGTGGACTGCCGGCCGAGCGACGCCATCGCGGTGGCCGTCACCGCGCGGGTGCCGATCTACGTTCACGAGGACGTGTTCGGCGAGTTGCCGGAAGACTGATCCTCCCCCACCCGCAGGCGTTTGTCACCGACACGTCTGGAAGTCGGGGAGGGAACGCCGCTCGCCCCGTCACCCCGCGTCCTCGTCGGGGACGACGGGTTTGCTGGCGTCGATGAACAGCCACAGCCCGACGCCGACGAAGTAGACGGCCGCATACACCGCGAAGCAGACGACGTACCCGGAGTTCGCCACCATCTCCTTCCCGTCCACCATCGTCGTGTGCGCCTTCAAGATCATCCCCGTCACGAAGATGCCGGACACCGCCCCGAACAGGTTGCCGAACATGTTCATCGCCCCGGACACGGTGGCGGCGTACTCGCGGCCGATGTCCTGGCAGGTGGCCCACGCCGGGGCCATGATGAGGTCGTTGAAGAAGCCCATGAGCATGAGCGGGACGGCCAGCGCCCAGACGTTATCGGGGGCGATCAGCTTGGCCGCGATGGCCACCAGGTACATGACCCCCGCGCACCCGTAGCCGAGCATCCCGTACACGCGGCGGCCCCACTTGCGGTCGCCGGTGCGGCGGATGTACCGGTCCGACAGCACCCCGCCGAGGAAGCAGCCGAACATGCCGACCAGCAGCGGCGCGCCGGTGAGCACCGCCAGCACCGCCCGGCCGCCCGGCTCGTCGTTCCACTCCGGGAACTGCGCCTTCATGGCCGCCGGGTGGTTGTACATGAGGAAGTACCAGCAGAAGTTCGTCACCACGTACATGAAGCAGACGGCCCACAGGTTCCGCGACCGCAGCAGCTTCCCCCACGGCACGGTGACGATGCCCGGCCGCTCCACCCGCCCGGCGTTGATGAGCGCCAGTTCGGCGGCGTCCACGGTCCGGCCGAGGGTCGGCTTGCTGGTGAAGGTGAAGTAGAACACCGCCGTCCAGATGGCGGCCACGCCGGCGAACAGCCACATGGCCGTCCGCCAGCTCAGCCCGCCGTCCTCGTGCATGCCGCCGACGTTCCAGTTCGTCAGCAGCACCCACAGCAGCGGCGTCATCCCGCCCATGAACCGGGCGCTCATCCACACGCACGACTTGGCGAACCCCCGCGACGACGCCGGGAACCAGTTGTAGAGGGCCTTCGAGATGTTCGGGAACGCCCCCGCCTCGCCGACGCCGAACAGGAACTGGATGACGATCAGCGCCCCGAAGCCGATGTAGAAGCCGCCCGGCAGCACCATGCCGGTGAACCCGGTGAGGGCGACGAACGCCGACCACCAGACGACCACCCGCAGCAGCACCGACCGCGGCCCCCGCGTGTCGCCCAGCCACCCGGACGGCACCTCGAACAGGGCGTAGGCCAACTGGAACGCCATCAGGACGATGAAGAAGTCTTCGGTGCTGTACTGCTGGGAAGGCGGGAGGTCGGCGTTCAGTTCCGCCATGATGGCGGTTTTCGCGCTGCCGTTGGCGGCCCGGTCCATGTACGTGATCATGGCCAGCATGCAGAGCAACCCGAGGACGTAGAACCGGTAGCGGGTGGGTGGCGGGCCGAGGGGGGCGGTCATGAGGATGTGGGGATCGGTGGGAGTGGGAGGCGGAATCGGCACACTGTAGCCGCCAGTGCCGCGCGGGGCAACCGGCGAAGGCGGTTCCCGGCGGGCGGGCGGAAAATCCCCATCGGAATTCGTCGCCCGTCGCGGCCGCCGCTCTAAGATTCCGGTACCGGGAGGTCCGATGCGAATCCTCGTCGTTTCCGACATCCACGGCAACCGCGCCGCCCTGGACGCCGTCCGCGAGCCGCACGACGTGTGCGTCTGCCTGGGCGACCTCGTCGAGTACGGCCCGGAGCCGGCCGCCTGCGTCGAGTGGGCGCGGCGGCACGCGCACTTCGTCGTCCGCGGCAACCACGACCACGGGGCCGCCCAGAACGTGGACGTGGTCGGCGTGTCCGGTTTCCGCTACCTGACCATGGCCACCCGCCCTGGCACCGTGCGGATGCTGTCCGAGCGGGACCGCCGCTACCTCATGGACCTGCCGCTGACGCGGGTCGTCACCCTCGGCGGGCTGCGGCTCCTGCTCGTCCACGCCACCCCCCGCGACCCGCTTGAGGAGTACGTCGGCCCGGACCCGGAGGCGTGGGCGAGCCGACTGGCCGGCGTCCACGCCGACTTCGTGCTGGTCGGGCACACGCACTACCAGTGGTCCGCCGACATCGGGAAAATCAAACTGCTGAATCCGGGCACGCTGGGACTGCCCCGCGACGGCAACCCCCGCGCCCGGTACGCCGTCATCGAGGACGGGGTCGTGACCTTGAAGCAGGTCGAATACGACGTCGAGGCGACCGTGGCGGCGCTGGACCGCAGCGGCTTCCCGCCGGACGCGATCCGCCAACTCGCCGGCGTCTACCGCGACGGCAAGTACAGGCACCCGGACGACCCCACCCACCCGCCGGGGCCGAATGGCGGCGGCGGGTGGGCCGGGCAACCGGCCGCCGACGGGCTGTTGCACGCGGTCCGTTCGTGATACGCTACAAGTCCGCCGGTCGGCCCCCCCTTCCCCGTCGAGGTGTCCCCATGTCCGCCGAGAAGAAGACCATCCTCATCGTGGACGACGACCGCGAGTTGTCCGACGGCCTGCGGCTGATGCTCGAACGGCAGGGGTTCCGCGTGATCCAGGCGAGCGACGGGGTGCAGGGGAAGACGGCCATTTACAACCAGCGGCCGGACCTCGTCATCCTCGACATGATGATGCCGCGGATGGGCGGGTACCCGGTGCTGGAACACTTCAAGGGGAAGACCGACGCCCCGCCGATCATCATGATCACGGCGAACGAGGGGAGCCGGCACAAAGCGTACGCCGAGTACCTCGGCGTCATCGACTACCTGCGGAAGCCGTTCGCCACCGAGAAGCTGTTGGAGGCGGTCCAGAAGGCGTTGACCGCCCCGCCGCCGGCCGACGCCCCACCCCCGCCGGCGTGACGGGCACGATCCGCGAACCGCCGCGCCCACTCCGCGTGGCGGTTCGCGTTCGCGATCACTTGCCGCCCGGCACCGGCGGCGTCTTCGGGTGCTGCGTCACGCGGGCCTCGTACTCGGTCGTGAGCAAGTCCTTGACCAGCCCCCGCTCGATCAGTTCCTTCTCCGGCACCGCGCCGAGATCCTTCGTGTCCACGACCCACTGGTCCAGCGCCGCCGACATTTCCGCCTTCACCTTTTGCAACTCCGCCGACTCGGCGTCCGCGAGGTTGTTCACCTCGTAGGGGTCTTTCTCCAGGTCGTACAGTTCTTCCTTCGGCTTCGTCGGCGTCCAGAACAGCTTCTGCGTGTCGGTCAGTTTGCCCGCGAACGCCAGCCGCCGCCAGTCCTTCATGATGGGCATCTCATCCATGTAGTTGATGTACTGGAAGTACGGCAACTCCGGGTGGTAGTTGCGGATGTACCGGTACCGCTCGCCGCGGACGGTGCGGATGCGGTCGGGCGCTTCGTCCATGCGGTCGCGGGCGGCGAACACGTACTTCGGGGCCGGGGCCGCCTGGTCCCCCAGGAAGCATCGGCCGACCATCGGCTCGGGCACATTCCCGCCCGCCAGGGTGATGAGCGTCGGGGCGAGGTCGAGGAAGCAGACGAGGTCGTCGCGGACGGTCCCCGGCTTCACCTGCCCCGGCCAGCGGACGATCATCGGCACCCGCAGGCCGCTGTCGTAGGGCCACCGCTTGGCGCGGCTGAGGCCGGCCCCGTGGTCCCCGTAGAAGACGACGACGGTGTTGTCCCGGAGCTTCCGTTCGTCCAGCAGTTTCAGGATGTCGCCGACGGCGTAGTCCATCGCCGTGATGCTGTCGTGGTACTTGCCGACGCACTCGCGGACGGCGGGCGTGTCCGGGTAGTAGGGCGGCAGTTTCACTTTCCTGCGGTCACGGATCTCCTCCGGCTTCAGGCGGGCGGTGTTCCGCTTATACGCGGCCGGGTTCGCCCGCGCCTGGCTCTCGTGCGTGACGGTCAGGTTGTACACGGCGAAGAACGGGGCTTTCAGCACCTCCGGCTTCTTCGTCCAGTCGTCGGTCACGTCCCGCCACCCCTTCGGCGGGTCGAAGTTGAAGTCGGTCTTGCCGCCGGCCCCGTTCGGCCAGCAGATGGTGTACCCGGCCTTTCGCAGGGAATCGGTGAACAGCGGCGGCGGTTTCACCAGCTTCGACCGCATGTGGTGGCTGCCCAGCGTGGTCGGGTACTGGCCGGTGATGAGGCCGCTGCGGGTGGGGGCGCACACCGGGGCGTGACTGAACGCCTTCGTGAACCGAGCCCCCTCCTTCGCCAACTGGTCCAGGTTCGGGGTGATGGCGTCCGGGTCGCCGTAGCAGCCGAGGTTCGGCGAGATGTCCTCGCAGGTGATGAAGACGAAGTTCGGCGGGTCGGCGGCGAGACCGGGAGTGGCGACGACGGCGAGCAACAGAAGGGCGCGCATGGGGTCGATTCCATGAGGAGAGGGACGCGATGATTGTACCGAGGGGAGGGGTGTGGCAAAACCGTCTGGCAATCCGAAGTTTCGGCACTCCCAGAGGTCGGATCCGACCTCACCCCCCGGCCCCCTCTCCGGGACGGAGAGGGGGCCGGGGGGTGAGGTCTTCGGCGGTGCCAGAAACTTTTGCCAGACCAACGGGAGCGAGACGGCCTTACTCTTCCTCCTGCTCCATCTTCGCCTTCGACACCACCTGGTGTTGCACCATCATCGGCACCTCGTCGTAGTGGCTCAGTTCCATCGTGTACGACCCCTGCCCCTGGGTCATGCCGCCGAGGGCGGCGGCGTACCGCGTCACTTCGGCCAGCGGCACCAGCGCGGTGACGACGGCCACGTCCCCCGGTAGCGTGTCCTGGTTCATCACCTGCCCCCGCTTCGGCGGGATGTCGCTGAGTACCGCGCCGACGTACTTCATCGGCACCGTCACGTCCAGCTTCACCAGCGGCTCCAGCAGCACCGGGCGGGCGTGGCGGAACGCCTTGCGGAAGGCGTGCCGGGCGGCGGTGGCGAACGCCGCGTCGGACGAGTCCACGTCGTGGTACTTGCCGAAGTGGACCTCGACGGCCACGTCCTGGATGCGATACCCGGCGAGTACCCCTTGCGCCAGGATCTCCTTGCACCCCTTCTCGACGGCCGGCAGGAAGTTGTTCGGGATGGTGCCGCCCACCACATGATCGATGAAGGCGAAGTTGTGCGTCGGGTCGTAGTGGACGCCCCGCATCTTCTCGAACCGCGACTTGTTGGCGAACTGCTCTTCCAGTTGCTCTTGCGTGGTGATGTCCCGCGACAGCGGGTACACCCGCAGGTGGACCTCGGCGAACTGCCCCCGTCCGCCGGTCTGCTTCTTGTGCTTGTGGTCGCCGGAGCCGGGGTTGTGGATGGTCTCGCGGTACGGGATCTTCGGCTCCTTCGTCACCACCTCCACGTCGAACCGGTGCTTCAGCCGCTCCTGGATGACGTCGAGGTGGAGTTGGCTGACGCCGGCGATCACGGTCTCGTGCGTCTGCGAGTCGTGCGTCACCCGCATGGTCGGGTCTTCCTCGGCCAGCTTGTGCAGGCCGGCGGCCATCTTCTGTTCTTCGCCGCGCACCTTGGCCTCCACCGCCAGCCCGAACATCGGCAGGGGGAACGGCGGGTGCGGCATCTCCGGCGCGTCCGGGCGGAAGGCCACCGTGTCGCCGACGTGCAGCCCGTCCACCTTCGACACGGCGATGATGTCGCCCGGCCCGGCCTCACTCACGGGGACGTGGTCCTTCCCTTGCACCAGCAGCAGTTGGCCGATCTTCATGCTCTTGCCGGTGGTCACGTCCACGAGGCCGTGGTTCGGCGTGAGGGTGCCGGCCAGCACGCGGATGAAGCTGAGGTGCCCGACGTACCGGTCGTACACCACCTTGAACACCAGGCCGAGGAACTCCGAATCCTCCGTCGCGGTGACCGCCTTGGCGCTCCCGTTGACGCCGACCGTCAGGCCGTTCAACACCCGCTGGGCGTAGCTCGGCGACAGTCCATGCCGGCTGAGCGAGTCGAGCAGTTCGCGGACGCCGATGTCTTTCGTGGCGGAGGTGCAGAAGATGGGCACGAGGGTGCCGGCGGCGAGGGCGGCGGGGATGGCCGCTTGCAGTTCCTCGGCGGAGACGTCGCCGTCGGTCAGGAACTTCTCGGTGAGCGATTCGTCGGCTTCGATCACCGCGTCGATGAGCTGCGCCCGCACGTCCTCCGGGGGCAGCGGGCAGTGGTGGCCGACGGGCGGCGGGTCGAGGGCGCACAGCACCGCCGAGAACGCCGCGCCGGTGGCGTCCGGCACGTTGAACGGCAC
The DNA here is from genome assembly GCA_038247725.1 of Gemmatales bacterium. Lineage (GTDB taxonomy): Bacteria > Planctomycetota > Planctomycetia > Gemmatales > Gemmataceae > JALHQU01. The sequence goes on along the minus strand of JBBRUO010000143.1, from coordinate 3,428 downwards.
GCACTGGCGGCCGAACGCCTCCCGGATGGCGGCGACGGTGGCCGGGAAGTCGGCCTTCTCGTCGTCCACCTTGTTCACCACGATCACCCGGCTGAGGCCCCGCTCGGTGGCGGTGGCGAACATCTTGCGGGTGTGCGCCTCCACCCCGTGGACGGCCGACACCACCACCACCGCCGTCTCCACCGCCGACAGCGCTTCGAGGGCCGCGCCGATGAAGTCCGGGGAGCCGGGGGCGTCGAGGATGTGCAGGTTCTTGCCCTGGTACTCGGCGTGCAAGACGTGGGCGTCGATGCTGAAGTGGTGTCGCCTCTCGTCTTCGTCGGTGTCGGCGGCGCTGGTGCCGTCGTCCACCCGTCCCAACTTGGCCACCGCGTGCGCCTCGAACAGGAGGGCGTCCGCCAAGCTGGTCTTGCCCGCCGCGCGGTGCCCGACGAGGGCAATGTCGCGGACGCTGTCCACCGTGTGTCGGCTCATGATCGATACCTCCCTGGTAGGAAATGAGGCCCGGCGGGGTGCGACACCCCGGCGGGACCGGCAGGGAGGAAGGAGGCTCGGTGGCGGAGCGCGGCACGAACCGTCGTCCGGAGAGAGGCGGTTCAGGTCGTGTGCGTCGAAGGAGTCGCCGTCCGTTGACCGGTGCCCGCGGCGGCCGGGGCCAGTGTCAACAAGTCGGGCAGGGACACCTGCCCTTCGTACAACGCGCGGCCGACGATGCAGCCGAACGTACCGGCTTCGGCCAGCCGGCGGGCGTGCGCCAAGGAACTCACCCCGCCGGACGCGATGACCGGCAGTCGGGTGGACTGTTGCAGTTCGGCCAACCCCTCGTGGTTCGGGCCGGCCATCATGCCGTCCTTGGCGATGTCGGTACACACCACCGCGAACAGCGGGAACGCCTCCACCGAGCGGGCCAGTTCGACGGCCGAGACGGAACTGGTGGTCAGCCACCCGTGGGTGGCGACGAACCCGTCGCGGGCGTCCAGCCCCAGCACGATCCGTTGCGGGTGCCGGGTGGCCGCGTCGCGGACGAACGCCGGGTCTTGCAGCGCTTTGGTGCCCAGCACCGCCCACCGCACGCCCCAGCCGAAGACGGTCGCCAGGTCGTCGTCGGTGCGGATGCCGCCGCCGAGTTGGACCGGCACGTCCACCGCCGCCACGATCCGCCGGATCACGTCGCCGTTCACCGGCTGGCCGGCCTTCGCCCCGTCGAGATCGACGAGGTGGAGCCGATCCGCCCCCTGCCGCACCCACTCGGCGGCGACCGCCACGGGGTCGTCGGAGAACACCGTCTCCTGGGCGTAGTCGCCCTGGCGGAGCCGCACGCACCGGCCGTTCAGCAGATCGATAGCAGGGTAGATGAGCATCCGGCGAATGTCCTCTGGGGAAGGCATTGTGCGCCGGGAATCGGCCGGATGCAAGCGCGTGGTGGAGTTTCGTGGGATCAATCGAGCCGGTTGACGGTCGCGCGGACGATCCGGTGGAGGAACACGGCGTTTGGCGTGACGCGATACCGCACGCGGAAGGTGCCCCGCCGTCGGCCGAACAGCATTTCCCGATACTGCGTGCCATCGGGGCCGCGAAAGTTCGACAGAGCGAACCGTTCCGGGTTTCACGAGAGTGAGTTGAGCGTGGCGAGGAGTTGCTGGAGCCACGGCCCGGCGGAGAGAGGCGATTTGTGGAGGGTGTCGAGCACCGCGCGGTCGATGTCTGCTTCCGCCCGCGCCGTGAGGATGACAGCCGCCACGGTCATTCCTCAATCCGAATACCGTGGCGGGCGGCGATGGCCAGGATCGCTTCCCGCGCGGGGCGAGTACGCCCCGCTTTGATGTCTTCTTCACTTTCCGCAAGACCGGCTTGGACTTCCTCATCCGTTTCGGCAGGCAGTCCGTCGAAGTCGATTTCCTCTTGCCCCACTGCCGGATCGATCAGGCGCGAATCGGTCGCGCCGGTCGTGTTTGCCGTGTCCGCAACTTCGGGTAGGTTGTCGTTCATCGCTTCACTCCGGGGTTGGCGGGGAGTGCCACTTCCACCTCGGCCATTGTACCATCCGTCGCCGTCACCCTCACCCGCGCGGTGAGCGGCTCGGCGAACGTCAGCCGCATGGTGCGGCCGGTCTCCGGGTCGCGGTCAGCGGACAGCAGCCGCCAGTTCCGCAGCCACGTCACGACTTCGTATTCGCCGGGTGGGACGTGGTCGAAGCGGAACTTTCCGGCGGCATCGGTGACGGCGAAGTACGGGTGTTCGCAGACGAACACATCGGCCGCACTCCAGAAATATCCGGTCCCGCTCGTGAACTCGACGTGCCCGGCGCGGTCCAACGTCCGCCGCGCGGGGACGTTCGGCTTCGGGAACGCCAGCGTGAAAGTGGTCGCGCCGCGGGCGCGGATCATGTGGTACTCGGCGTCGGCGGAGGTCAGCGTCACCTCGTCGCCGACGCGGACGAACCCCACGGGGTTCGGCTTCTCGCCTTGGATCGCCCGGATGTGGAAGTCGCGGGCTTCCACCGTCAGTGGCGGGTACGGCCACGGTTTGGCCTTCGCCGGGTCGATGCCGGTCAGCCACACCACCGCCCCGGCGACACCCCGCGAGTTGGCGTCGATGCGCGGCGCGAAGTGGTTCGGCACGTCGCCCCACTTCGACCCGGTCCCGTTCCGCACGAGGCCGTTGACGAGTGGCACGGTCGGGATTTCGCCGGCCCACGTCACGGTTCCGGCCACGGTCGCGGTGGGCAGCGTGGTGACGGTCGGGGTGACGTAAGCCGTCGCGGGCGGCGGGGTCGGGGTGTTGTCCTGATACTCGCGGCCGCAACCGAGGGTCGTGAGGGATAGTATGACGAATAGGTGTCGGGAGTAAACGGATGCAAGGCGGCCTGGGGTTTTCCCACCTCCCCTCGTTGAGGGGAGGTCGGCGGCGAAGCCGCCGGGAGGGGAGTCTTCCTTTGCCAGTGTCGTTGGAATCTCCCCTCCCGGTCGCTGCGCGACCGACCTCCCCTCAACGAGGGGAGGTGGAAAGAAAGAACCTGACTCGCAGTCCGGGAGTGGCTGGCGTGTCACGCGACCTCGGGGGAAAGTCATGAACGGGTTCGTCGTGCGGCACCGGTCGGAAGCGCCGACGGTGCCGTGCCCGTGCGGGTTCAGCACCCGCATCGTCACCGCCGCCGACGGCGGGCCGTGTTCGGTCCACGTCACCCGCATCCGCGATTCGGTGCGGCACTACCACGCGACCACCACCGAGGTGTACTACATCCTGAGCGGCATCGGCAAGATGGAGTTGAACGGCGAGTGGTTCGACGTGCGGCCGGAGACCGTCATCCAGATCGACGCCGGCACCCGCCACCGGCTGGTCGGTGACGACGGCCAAGAGGTCACCACCATCGTCATGGCGATGCCCCCCTTCGACCCCGCCGACGAGCATTTCGATTAGCGGGGTGG
>JBBRUO010000142.1:0-11693 GCA_038247725.1 Gemmatales bacterium | reverse complement strand
TGGTGATCGACCGCACGGTCTTCAGGCTCCGCGCCTTCTCCGGCCCTTCCACCGTGGTGTACGCCCTTTCAAGGCGGACCCGGATGAGTTCGCCCTTCATTGAAAGCACGGTGGCCTTCATCTCGGCTCCGACCGGGACCAATTCGCCGTCGACGTTAACTTCCCCGACTCCGCGATTGACGCTGACCAAACCTTCGGAGATCGTCATGCCACCCACACTCAACTCCTTCAACGTGCCGGCGGCGCGGCTGCCGAGTGGGTCGCCGGAGCAGACGCGGAAGTCGATCATGTATTGCGGGACGGGCGCGTCGAGTTTGTTGACCTGCTCGACGATCCGGACCACGTCCGCCGCCGTGCCGCTGATGAGCAGGGTGTTCGTGATCGGCTCCGGGGTGACGACGAAGGGCGCGCCGGAGGCGGACTTCTTGATCGCCGCCGCGACATCCGCCGCCGCTGTATTCTTGAGCTTGTACACGAGGTTCTCAGGTTGCGCCGGGGCGGGCGTCTGACCGAGTGCCAAGGCGGCGAGAAGCGTGAGCATGTCCGACCTCCGTTCCGGGGTGGTTAGGCGGGCGGCCGATACCGGGGAAGAGGTGCCAGGACAAGGCGAACCCGGCCCGGTTGCCAATCCGCGACGGGTGTGCGACAATCACCCCAATACTGGGTGCGGCCGCCGCGGCCCGCCCGCCCCGTGCAGGAGTGCGTTGCGATGGAAAAGGTCGTCCGGTTCGGCGTGTGGACGGTGTTCGGGTTCGGGTTCGTGGTGATCGCCGCCGTGGCGGCCCTCACCGCCCTGACGGCGAAGCCGGTCGCCGCCCAAGCCCCCAAGGGGTTGAAGTCGAAGATCACCGTGACCGTCCCGCAGGACGACGCCGAACTGCAGATCGAGAAGAAGACGATGAAGACGGCCGGCAAGGTCCGCGAGTTCGACACGCCGGAGCTGGAACCGAAGACGATGTACGAGTACGAGTTCATCGCCACCTGGCGGCCGAACAACTACACGGTCATCACCCGCACCCGCGTCGAGAAGTTCGTCGCCGGGGATAACGTCGTCATCGACCTGACGAAGGAGCCGAAGGAGGGCGACCCCCGCGACAAGGCCGTCATCCGGTTCGTCCCGACGCCGGACGACATCGTCGCCGAGATGATCGCGCTGGGCAAGGTGGGCAAGGACGACGTGGTGTTCGAGCCGGGCTGCGGGGACGGCCGCATCATCGTCGCCAGCGTCAAGGCCGGGGCGAAGAAGGGCGTCGGCATCGACCTGGACGCGGAGCGGGTGAAGGAGTCGAAGGAGGCGGTGAAGGCGGCCAGCCTGGGCGACAAGATCGACATCCGCCAGGGCGACGCGCTGGAGGTGAAGGACTATGGCGACGCCAGCGTCGTGATGCTGTACATGGGCGACGAGTTCGACAAGCTGATCCGCCCCGTCTTGTGCCGCGACCTGAAGGTCGGCAGTCGCATCGTGTCGCACCGGTTCACGATGGACGACTGGAAGCCGGACACCACCAAGACGATCACCGGGCAGGACGGCGACGAGTACGAAATCCACCTGTGGACCGTCACCGAGGAGGCGAAGAAGAAGTACGCCGCCCCGGCGAAGAAGTGACCCCCCCGCCGGACGCCCACCCACGTCCGTGGGTGGGCGATTTCATTTCCCACACCCGCCACGGAAGCCACCTCCATCATGCGCACCCTGTTCGCCACCCTGCTCGTCGCCGCCCCCGCCCTCGCCGGCAGTTCCAACAGCCTGATCGACGTGTCGCCCGACGGCAAGCGACTGGCCGTCGCCAACACCGACACCGGCACCGTCTCCGTCGTCGATCTGACGGCGCGGAAGAAACTGGCCGAGTTCAAGTGTGGCGATCACCCGGAGGGCGTGAGCTGGGTCGGTGACAGCGGCGTCTTCCTGGCCACCGTGTACGGCGACGACAAGGTGCGGTGGTACGACGCCGAGAAAGGGCACCTCGCCAGTCTGAAGGTGGACGACGAACCCTACGGTGTCGTCGTCACCCAGGACGGCAAGTTCGCGTACGTTTCGCACGACTACCCCGGTACCGTGTCCGAAATCGACGTGGCCGCGCGGAAGGTGCTCCGCACGTTCAAGGTCGGCACCGGCGTCCGCGGCATCGCCCTGGGGAACGACGAGAAGACCCTGTACGTCAGCGAGTTCCTCACCGCGAACCTGATCGCCGTGGACCGCGCGACTGGCAAGGTCACGGATCAGTGGCGGGCGTTCGGGTCGGACAACATCGCCCGGCACGTCGCCCTCCACCCGAAGCGGCCGAAGGCGTACCTGGCCCACTCGCGGAGCATCGTCAACGTGTTCGACGCGCGCGGGTCCATCGCGCCGCAACTGAGCATCGCCGACCTGTGGGCGAAGCCGGACGGCGAGAAGCGGCGGCGGAGCATCGCTCTGGACACTTTCAACGGCGTCTACGTGATGGCGAATCCGTGGGAATCGACCCTCAGCCCGGACGGCAAGAAGCTGTACGCCGTGTACGCCGGTACCGACGACGCCAGCGTCGTCGCGGTGCTGGACGACGACTACCGCGAGATCGAGCGGACCGGCCGCCGCGATCTGCCCAAGGGGACGGGCAAGCACCCCCGCGCCGTCCGCACCAGCCCGGACGGGAAGGAAGTGTACATCTACAACACGCTCGATTGGGAAGTGGGCGTGTACGACGCGGACCTGCAGCGGGTCGCCGGCATCCCCGTCTGCGCCCCGGCCCACACGCCGGAGTGGCGGCGGGGCAAGGAACTGTTCCAGACCGCCCGCCAGCCGATGGGGTCCGCCCGGTGGATCTCGTGCAGCAGTTGCCACCCGGACGGCCTGACCGACGGCCGCACCTGGGAGAACCCGGAAGGCAACCGCAAGTCGCCGAACCTGTTCGGCCTCGCCCACACGCACCCGCTCCACTGGTCCGCCGACCGCGACGAGGTGCAGGACTTCGAGTTCACCATGCAGGGGTCGCTCATGCGCGGCCGCGGGTTGCTCCGCGAGCGACTGCCGGCCGCCAAGGGGTTCGAGCCGCTCGCGCTGGAACACAAGCTATCCGGCCGCTCGAAGGATCTGGACGCGGTGGCGGTCTACACGAATTCGTTCAAGGTCCGGCTCTCCCCGCACATCCCCGCGCCGGGCAAGCTGTTCCCCGAAGCCGAGCGCGGCAAGAAGCTCTTTTTCAGCAAGGAAACCCACTGCGCGAGTTGCCACAGCGGAGCGTACTTCACCGACGGGAAGAAGGAGCGGCCGTTCGTCACGCACGACGTGGGCACCGGCACCGGGGACAAGCGGGAGAAGATGGGGCCGAAGTACGACACCCCCACGCTACTTGGCGTCTACCGCGTCCACGCCTACCTGCACGACGGCCGCGCCGCCACCCTCATGGACGTGCTGACCACGCACAACTCGGGCGACAAACACGGCAAGACGAGCCACTTGACGAAGGACGAGCGAGAAGACCTGGTGGCGTTCTTGAAGTCGTTGCCTTACGAGACCCCGCCCGACGAGACGCCGAACACGGTGAAGGACTACCTGAAGGACATGGCCATCCCCCGCCCGGAGGACGAGTGACCGACGCCACCGACCACGACCAACTGTTCAAGACGGTCATCCGGGAGGAGTTCGGCGACTTCCTGTCGCTGTTCTTCCCGGACTTGGCCGCGCGGTTCGATTTGTCCGCCGTCCGCTGGCTGGACAAGGAACTGTTCGCCAACCCGCCCGACGGTCCCCAACACGTCCTCGACCTGGTGGCCGAGTTGACGACGCTCGGCGGGGACGCGACGACGCTCGCACTCGTCCATATCGAAGTCGAATCGGCTGACTCGGTCACAGCCATTGAGAGCCGGCTGCCGGACTACTACTTTCACCTCCGCCGGACCCAGCGGAAGCCCGTCCGTCCGCTCGTCGTGTTCTTAAAGGTGGGGCTGGACGGGATCGGCGTCCGGACCATCCACGACCCGTCCGACGGCGACCCGGTGATGACACTCCGGTATCGCTACCTGGGCCTGCCCGCCCTGTCCGCCGCGAACTACCTGACCGGGGACAACTGGCTCGGCGTGGCCCTGACGCCCCTGATGCGGGTGCCGAAGGGGATGCGTCTGGACCTGGGGGTCGAGGCGATCCGACGGCTGAGCGACGCGCCCATTTCGGACGGCCGCAAGGCCCGGCTCGGCGATTGCGTGGAGACGTACATCGATCTGCCGCCGGAGGAAACGGCACGATTCCACGCTATACTGGAAGCGAACGCCACTGGGAGGGTTCCACCCATGAACAAGACACGGGTTCAGTTGGCCGAGGAGCGGGGCCTGGAGAAAGGGCGGGAGGAAGGCAGGGAGGAAGGCAGGGAGGAAGGCATCGAGGCGGGCGAACTCCGCGGCCTACGGGCGGCGGTGTCGGAATCGTTCGAGGCGCGGTTCGGGCTGGTCCCGCCCGACATCGCCGACCGCCTTGTGGCTAACACCGATCCGGCCGCGCTGCGCCGGTGGCTGCGGTCCGTCGTCATGGCGGCGGACGTGGCCGCGGTTCGTGCGGCCTGGGATGTGCCCGCGTGAACCCCGTCACTCAACTCGTCGTCGTGGTGAAGCCGTTCCGCGCGGAGGCGGTGTTGAACGCCGTCGCGGAATCCTCCGCCACCGCGTGGACCGTCCGCGAGGCGAAGGGGTACGGCCGGCAGAAAGGCTACCTCGACCGCTACCGGGGCAGCGAGTACAGCATGGCGTACCTGCCGAAGGTGGAGATCACCGTCTGGGTGCCGGCGGCGGACGCTGCCGCGCTGGCCGACCGCCTGGCCGCCGTCGCCCGCTCCGGCCGCATCGGGGACGGCAAGTTGTTCGCCGTCCCCACCGCCTGGCCGCACGTCGTCGAATTCTGATCCGAACCCGTCTGGCGTCCGCCTCCCGTTCGCGGTATCTCGCCGGCCTCCACGGTCGCGCGAGGGGTTCGCATGGAATGGGTCGAGGATATCCTGGCGGTCTGGGGGACGGCCGTCGGCTGGTGGCTGGGGCTGTGCGCCGCGTTCCTGGTGCTGACCAAGTTCACCCCGTGCAACCCCGGCCGCAACTGGTGGGCGGATCGCCGCGCGGCCGTCACCGACTTCGTCTACTGGCTGCTGCTGCCGTTCGTCACGTCCGTCGGGCGAATCGCCTTCCTGTTGATCGGGGTGATGCTCCTGTACGGCCGTGACACCACCGCCGCCGAGTTCGCCGCCCGCGGGTGGCCGCTGTGGTGCCAGTGCCTGGCCATCCTGCTGATGCAGGACGTGCTGATGTACTGGATACACCGCCTGTTCCACCGGCCCGCCCTGTGGCGGTTCCACGCCGTCCACCACTCGCCGGAAGTCGTGGACTGGACCTCGGCCGCGCGGTTCCACCCGCTGAACGCCGTCGCCGAGTTCGCCCTCGCCGACGCCGTCATCCTGCTGATGGGCTTCTCGCCGGTCGCGCTGGCGGTCCTCGGCCCGGTGAACCTGATCGTGTCGGCGATGGTCCACGCGAACCTGAACTGGACGTTCGGCCCGTTCCGCCACGTGCTGGCCAGCCCCGTCTTCCACCGCTGGCACCACACGGCCGAAGCGGAGGGCCTGGACAAGAACTTCGCCCCGACGTTTCCGTTTCTGGACTGCCTGTTCGGCACCTTCCACATGCCGAAAGGCCGGGTGCCGGAGGTGTACGGGGCCGTCGGCGAGACGGTGCCGCGCGGCGTCCTCGGCCAGACCGTCTACCCGGTGCGCGGCGCATGGGCGTGGTCCCGCCGGCGACCGTTCGCGGCGACGACCGCCGTGATCGCCACCTGCTGGTTGGGGTGGTTCGGCTGGCAGAAGGCGGTCGAGTTCAGCGCGAAGGATGTCCCGCCGCAACACGAATTCGCCGCGTCCGCCGTACCGCCGCCGGAACCACTCCGGCTGAGTTACGGCCGCGGCCCCGCCCTTGCCACGGCCGTCGCGGTGAACGCCACCTCGAACCGACTGGTGCGCGGGATGAGTGACGGCACGGTCCTGATCCTCGACGCGACCGACGGCCGGGAGATCGCACGCAGGCACCACCTCACGCGAGTGAACGCCGTGGCCCTCAGCCCGAACGGGGCCGTCGCGGTGTCCGTCAGCGGGGACGGGACTGTCCGTGTCCTCGACGCGGCGACGGGTGCCGTAGCCCGCACGCTGAGCCACGACGGGCGAAACCCGATCTGCGTGGCCGTGAGCGACAACGGCTGGATTGCCACTGGGACCGTGGACGGCGGGGCCTGTCTGTGGGATGCGGGTGGCGCACTGACGAAGGAACGGAACTTTGGCGTCGGGGCGGTTCACGCGGTCGCTCTCAGCGACGGCGGGCGAGTCGTGGCGACCGCGCGGCACTCACGAGTGTCCGCGTGGGACACGACGACGGACGCCGTGACCGACTTCGACGGGCCGCGCGAGTTGGTGTACGCCGTGGCCGTTCGCGCCGACGGCGGGGCGGTTGTGGCCGGTGACTACGGCGGACACTTGCACTGCTGGGATCGAGTCGCCGCCGCGCCGCGGTTCGCGGAAAAGCAGCACGCCGGGCCGATTTACGCGATCGCGTTCGCCGATGGCGGCCATGCCGTTCTCACCGGCGGGGCGGACCGGGTCGTCCGCGTGTGGGACGCGAAGCGTGGCACCGTCACCCGTACCTTCGACGCCTCCACGAGCCAACTGTTCGCCGTCTCCGCGAGCGTCCGTGGCCACCACGGCCTCGCCGCAAGCAAGGAGTCACCGGCGACCGCGTGGGGCACGCACGCGGACGAGATCCTCCCCGCCTCGGCGACCACCCCCGGCCGGTGACGGGCCGGACAATGGGGTGTCACTGGCTGCGGGCCGCGGCGGTCGTATCAAGACGGCACCGCTCCATTCGTCCGAGGGACACCGCGATGCGCGTCGCGCTGGTTTGCACGCTGCTGTTCACGGGTACCGTCTGCTGGGCCTTGTCCGGATCGCAACCTCAGCCGCCGGTGGCGAAGGGGCCGGCCCCGGAGTTGGCCCCGCCGCCTCGGTTGCAAGTGCTTCCCGCGCCGCATACGGTCGTGCGCGTGTCGCCGCCGGAGGCCAAGCAGCCGGGCGAGACCGCGGTGGCCATCAACCCGGTCTACCCGGACCACATCGTCGTCAGCTCATTCCAGGGGCGGCAACTGGGGAAGTACACGTCGAATAACTTCACCTACAACTCGGCCGACGGCGGGAAGACGTGGACGATGATCGCCGCGCCGAACCCGGATCGGCGCAACCAGGGCGATGACGTGGTCACGTTCGGCCCGGACGGGACCGTCTTCCACTGCTACCTGTCGGCCCTCGGCTACCGCGAAGTCGCCCCGTTGCGGGCGTGCAGTGGGCTGTTCGTCCGCCGGTCTCGCGACGGGCTGAAGTGGGAGCCGCCGGTGGCGATCGTCGATCACATCAACACCGTCGAGCCGATGGAGGACAAGCCGTGGATCGTGGTGGACGGCGGGGCCGGCTCGCCGCACCGGGGCAACGTGTACGTCTCCTGGACTCGATTCGACAAGTACGGCAGCAAGGATCCGGAACACCGCAGCCGCATCCATTTCTCCCGGTCGAAGGACGGCGGGAAGTCGTTCGACCCGCCGGTGCGGGTGTCGGACAAGTCCGGCGGGGCACTCGACGACAAGAACACCGTCGAGGGAGCGGTGCCGACGGTCGGGCCGAAGGGCGAGGTGTACGTCGCGTGGGCCGGGCCGGGCGGCATCCTGTTCGACAAGTCGGACGATGGCGGGTTCAGCTTCGGCAAGGACGTGAAAGTCGCCGACCAGCCGGGCGGGTGGGACTTTCCGTCGGTCGGACTGCCCCGCCACAACGGGATGCCGGTGACGGGGTGCGACGTGAGCGGCGGGAAGAACCGCGGAACGGTGTATGTGTGCTGGGGGGACAAGCGGAACGGCGACGCCGACGTGTTCGTCGCGGCCAGCCGGGACAGCGGCAAGACCTGGGGCGAGCCGGTGCGGGTGAACACCGACCCGCCGAAGAACGGCCGGGACCAACTGTTCTCGTGGATGGCCGTCGATCCGCTCGACGGGTCGGTGAACGTCGTCTTCTTCGATCGCCGGGACGCCACCAGCACGACCGACGCCCGCCTGTGGGTGACGGTGGCCCGGAGCGTGGACGGCGGGAAAACCTTCGCCAACTTCCCGGTGAAGTTGGACCCGTTCGACCCGCTCGGCTTCTCCGGCGACTACAACGGCATCGCCGCGCGGGGCGGGCGGGTGGTCGCCGTGTTCCCGCACCTCGTCAAGCCTGGGGAGCAGGTGGTGTCGGTGGCGCTGTTCCGCTTCCGCCCCGGCACCCTCGTGCCGCTACCGGGGGAGTGAACCGGAAGACCGGAGTTGATCAGCCACGCTTCGACTACCCCGCCACCGCCAACGGTTCGGTCGTGGCCTCGGTCACCGGCGGGGCGAGGTCCGCCGGTTCCTCCAGCGCGACGCTGCCGATCACTTCGTTCGCCAGGGCCGCGTAGTCGGTCGCGCCGGGGCAGGTCGGGGCGTAGCGGAAGATCGACTTGCCGTGGCTGGGGCACTCGGCCAACTTCACGTTCCGCCGCACGCGGGTGTCGAACACCGTCGCCTCGCTCCACGGCACGTTCAGCCCGCGGCTCTTGTCCAGAAACGCTTTCAAGTCCGTCACCACCTCTTGGGCCAACTTCGTCTGCGCGTCGTACAGGCAGACGATCACGCCCGTGACCCGCAGTTTCGGGTTGATGCGGCGCGTCACCAGCGCGGTCGTTTCGAGCAACTTGCTCAACCCGTGCCGGGCCAGGAAGTGCGGTTGCAGCGGGATGAACACCTCGTCGGCGGCGGCCAGCGCGTTCAGGGTGAGGACGCCCAGCGACGGCCCGCAGTCCATCAGCAGGTAGTCGAACCGGCCGTCATCCTGCGCCAGGCTCTCGCGCAGGATCACCTCGCGGCCGACGACGCCCGCCAGTTCCACCTCGGCCGCCGCCAGGTTGATATCCGCCGGGCAGAGCGTGAGGTTCTCGTCCACTTTCTGGCGGATGGCGGCGAGTGGGCGATTGCTGACCAGCACGTCGTAGATGCTCGGCACGGTGCCGTCCGGTTCGACGCCGAGGTGCGTGGTGGCGTGCGCCTGCGGGTCGAGGTCCAGCACGCAGGCGGTGCGGCCGGTGGCCGCCAGCGCGGCGGCGAGGTTCACCGTGGTGGTGGTCTTGCCGACACCGCCCTTCTGGTTCAGAATCGCGATCCGTCGCATGGGAAACTCCTCCGGTTTGTCAGGGTCCCGATCGGAACCACGCCCTTGCCACCCGTCCGCCGCCACTTATAACCTTCCTATCCTCTCCCAAACCAGCCCAACTCGCGGCCGCACGTGCGCCGCTCTCCCGCCCCCGTTGGGTGCTGGTTCGGGTATTCTCGGTCGGGGCGACACGTATCCTCCCTCGGAGATTGGGTCCGTCATGGCAACCACCGCCCGTCAGCAAGTCCTCCAGGCGATCGCCGCCGCCCGCCCGCAGTTGAACCGCCTCGACTTCCGCACCGAACACCTGAAAGACCTGTTCGGGGTGAACGTGTTCCACGAGGAGGAGCAGAAGAACCGCCTGCCGAAGCCGGTGTACAAGGCCCTCCAGAAGACGATCCGCCTGGGCGTCCCGCTCGACCCGACCGCCGCCGACGCCATCGCCAACGCGATGAAAGACTGGGCGCTGGAGCACGGGGCCACCCACTACACCCACCTGTTCCAGCCGATGACCGGGCTGACGGCCGAGAAGCACGACAGCTTCCTGTCGCCGACCGGCACCGGCGGGGCCATCGCCGAGTTCAGCGGCAAGGAACTGGTGAAGGGCGAGCCGGACGCGAGTTCCTTCCCCAGCGGCGGCATCCGCGCCACCTTCGAGGCCCGCGGGTACACCGGCTGGGATCCCACTTCGCCCGCGTACATCCGCGAGACGCCCAACGGCGCGACGCTGGTCATCCCGACCGTGTTCGTGTCGTGGACGGGCGAAGCACTGGACAAGAAGACGCCGCTCTTGCGGAGCATGGAAGCCCTGAGCATCCAGGCCATGCGGATCCTGAAGCTGTTCGGCAACACCGACGCCAAGAAGGTGTTCACCACCGTCGGCCCGGAGCAGGAATACTTCCTGATCGACAAGAACTTCCTGTTCGCCCGGCCGGACCTGCTCAGCGCCGGCCGCACCGTGTTCGGGGCCAAGCCGCCGAAAGGCCAGGAGCTGGAAGACCAATACTTCGGCACCATCCCGGAGCGGGTGATCGCGTGCATGGCGGACGCCGAGGCGGAGATGTTCAAACTGGGCATCCCGGTGAAGACGCGGCACAACGAAGTGGCCCCCAGCCAGTACGAAATCGCGCCGATCTTCGAGGACAGCAACCTCGCCTGCGACCACAACCAGTTGACCATGGACGTGCTGCGGCGGACGGCCGAGAAGTACGACCTCGCCTGCCTGCTGCACGAGAAGCCGTTCGCCGGCATCAACGGCAGCGGCAAGCACAACAACTGGAGCATGTCCACGGACAGCGGCGAGAACCTGCTCAACCCCGGCGACACCCCGCACGACAACGCGCAGTTCCTGGTCTTCTGCGTGGCCGTCATCCGCGCCGTGGCCAAGTACCCGGAACTGCTCCGCGTCACCGTCGCCAGCGCCGGCAACGACCACCGGCTGGGGGCGAACGAGGCCCCGCCGGCCATCATGAGCATCTTCCTCGGCGACCAGCTCCAAGACATCATGGAGCAACTGGAGGCCGGGGCGCTGAAGTCCACCAAGCAGGGCGGGTTCATGGAAGTCGGGGTGAGCATGCTGCCGAAGCTGCCCAAGGACGCCGGCGACCGCAACCGCACCTCGCCGTTCGCCTTCACCGGCAACAAGTTCGAGTTCCGGGCCGTCGGCAGCAGCGCCAGCGTGTCTGGCCCGAACACCGTGCTGAACACCATCGTGGCCGAGTCCCTGGACTACATCGCCACCGAGTTGGAGGCGGCCGTCGCCGCCGGGAAGTCGCTACCCAAAGCCATCCAGGATCTGCTGCCGGTGATCCTGAAGGACTCGAAGAAGGTGGTGTTCAACGGCGACGGGTACTCGGACGAGTGGCACGCCGAGGCCGCCAAGCGGGGGCTGCCAAACCTGAAGAACACCGTCGATGCCATCCCCGTCATCATCCGCAAGGACAGTGTCGAGCTGTTCGGCAAGTACAAGGTGTTCAGCGAGCGGGAGTTGCAGGCCCGGTACAACATCTACTGCGAGAGCTACGTCAAGACGGTGACCATCGAGGCCAACCTGATGGTGAACATGGGCAAGACGATGATCCTGCCGGCGGCCATCCGCTATCAGGGCGAGGTGGCGACGGCGGTGAACGCGGTTAAGGCGACGGGGGTAGACTGCAATGAGCAAGTCGCGCACCTGCGTGAGTTGACCGGCACCCTGACGGCCTTCCAGAAGGCGCTGGCGGCGCTGGAACACGCCCAGGCCCACCACGCCGACGGCGACGCCTACGCGCACGCCAAGTACATGCGGGACGGCATCCTGCCGAAGATGGTGGACCTCCGCACCGCCGCCGACGCGCTGGAAACGCTGGTCGCCGACGACCTGTGGCCGCTGCCGACGTACCGCGAGATGCTCTTCGTGAAGTGAGTGTTGTTAAGCCCGCCGCGCGCGCCGGGGGGGGCCCCCCCACCGGGGTTGGCCCCCGCGACGGCGGCGGGGGGACGATT
>JBBRUO010000141.1:0-11714 GCA_038247725.1 Gemmatales bacterium | reverse complement strand
GCGGTGGCGAGGCTTTCCAAAATCTTCAACCGCGATCCGCCGCCGACGCGGAGCGGGACGACCGTCATCCCACAGCCGGCGAGATACGGCCGCACGTCCGGCACGTTGCCCGCGACCGTCGCGCCCGGCACCTGCTTCGCCTTCTGAATCAACCAGTCCGGCGGGTTCCGCCCAACGATTTGCAGACTTGCCCCCGGCTCCTGCCGCTTGACGGCCGGGAAGATCGTGTCCAGCAGTTGCGCCGCGCCGTCCTGGTTCGGTCGCCAGTCCAGGCTTCCAAGGAATAACAACCGCTTCGGGTCGCGGTCGATGTCCCGCTGCGGGCGGAAGAAGTCCGTGTCCACGCCGTTGTCCACCACTTCGGTTTGCTCGGACCCGCCCATCGTGTCGCGGATGACGGCGGCGTCCTCCTCGCTGACGGCGACAGACCACGTCGCGTTGGCGAACGCCCACCGCTCGAACGCCTCGAACTTCTTCCACTGCCGTCGGATGTACCACCGCTTCATCGGGTTCTCTTCGGTGGCCGCGTACCGCTGCCAGATGCGGCTCTCGATGTTGTGCGCCATCACCAGCCACGGCGTCCGTTTCAACCGACCCCGCAGCGCGGATCGCAGCACCTGGGCGTAGGGCGTCCACTCGCAGTGCCACACGTCCACGGGGGTGGCCTTGGCGTGCTCGCGGACGGCCGTCACCAACTCCGGGCTGGTGTGCGTGGACACCGAATACGGCAGCGACGACAGCAGATTCCCGGCGAGGCGGGCGTAGAAAGCAGGGCCGGACTTGGACGGCACCGCGCGGGGCACCATCACCGTTTCGATCCCCAGCCGACGGAAGGCGCGATCCGCCTCGGCCGCCTCATTGCGGTCGGCGTTGCGGTGGCTGAAGATCGTGATGCGGTGCTGCTCGGCCAGGCGGGACAGCAGGTTGAACGTGCGGAGCCGCTTCCCGGAGGTGAGCGGGTACGGCAACTCTTCGTCCAGCACGGCGATGCGGAGCGAGTTCATCGGGCGTCCTTGCCGATGGGTGTGGGGCGCGAGCGAAAGTGTGATTGTGACGGATCGGAACCGGGGTCCGCAAGGCCAACTAGGATTCCGTGGTTCACGCCGCCGGCGAATCGATGAGTTGGTAGTACACGTTCCGCTGTCGCGGCTCCCAACCGGCCTCGCGGATGCTACTCCGAATTTGTTCCAGTGTGAGATAATGTACCGTCCCGGCGCTGGCGACGACGTTCTCCTCGATCATCAAGCTACCCATGTCGTTCGCGCCGAAGAAGAGCGCGAGTTGGCCGATCTTCGCGCCCTGCGTCACCCACGAGGATTGGATATTCGGGATGTTATCCAGATACAGCCGGGCGATGGCCTGCACGCGGAGGTACTCGAACGCCCCCTGCTCGGGGAAGTGCGCCATCTTGTGGCCGGGTTGCATGGTCCAGCAGATGAACGCCGTGAACCCGCCGGTCTCATCTTGAAGACCGCGGATGCGGTCCAGGTGTTCCACCCGCTCGGCGTCGGTCTCGACGTGGCCGAACATCATCGTCGCGGACCCCTTGCCGCCGAGTTTGTGCCACACCCGGCAGACTTCGATCCACTCGTCGGCCATCGCCTTGTTTTTGGTCAACTCGGCCCGCACGCGGTCCACCAGGATTTCCCCGCCGCCGCCGGGCAAGCTGCCGAGGCCAGCCGCTTTCAACCGCCCCAACACCTCGTCGAGCGGCAGCTTGTTGATCTTGTGGAAGTGCCAGATTTCTGGCGGGCTGAAGGCGTGCAGGTTCACCGTCGGGTAGCGGGACCGCAAGTCGCGCAACAACTCCTCGTACCACTCCAACTTCAACGACGGGTGCATCCCACCTTGCATCAGCACCTGATCCCCACCGAGCGCGATCGTCTCTTCGAACTTCTGGTACAGCTCTTCACGGGTCAATACATACGCATCCGCGTCACCTTTCTTGCGATAAAAGGCGCAGAAGTCGCACACCGCCGCGCACACGTTCGTGTAGTTGATGTTGCGGTCGATGTTGTATGTGCGGTACGACTCGGGGTGCAACCGGGTCGTGACTGCGTGTGCGGCGCGGCCGAGTTTGTGCAAGTCGTGGCACGCCATCAGCGCCTCGCCGTCCGCGCGGGACAGCCGGCCGCCGTCAACGGCTTTGGACAAGATGCGGTCGATGGTCGCGGACACGGTCGTCCCCCTTGGATGGGGGCGGGCACAACCCCAATGCGGCGGCCCGCCGGTGGAATTCCCTCAGTCCAGCAAGTTCCGCTGGGCCGAGGTCGTATTTGATGATGGTGTCGAAGTAGCGGCGGCAGTACCCCGGATCGAGCCCGAGTTTCGCCGCCTCCCGCGCCGCGATCACGCCGGCGCGGCTGAGCCCGAACCGCTTGGCTTTCGCGAAGGCGTGGGCCGTCTCGCCGAGTTCGACGCCGGGCCGCACCGCCCACACCGCGAACACCATCGGCAGGCCGGTGAGTCGGAACCACTCCTCGCCCAGGTCGTAACTGTATCCGAATCCCGGCAGGCACGCCTTCATCGCCCGGTCGCCGATGAGCAGCACCGCGTCCGTGGACACGTCATCGGCCGGCACGTCGATGGGCAGTTGGCGGAAGAGGATTTCACGGTACTGCCCAATCGCAGAGTGCGGAGTACGCAGAAGCACTTTCGTCAGGGCGGCGCTGGTGCGGCTGCCTTCGTCCAGCGAGATGCTTCGGATTTCGTCCCACGGCACCCGGCTGAACACGGTCACGCTCAACACCGGCCCCCGGCTGGCGATACTGCAATTCGGCACGACCGAGTAACCGTCGCCGCGCAGGTACTCGATCACGGGGATCAGCCCGACATCCAACTCGCCGGCGGCGAGTTGATCGGCAAGACGCGATGGTAGGTCGAGTGACAACGCAATATCAGGCGCGAAGTCGGTCAGCCCCTCAATGAGCGGCTTGGTGTTCAGGTAATTGACCGCGCCGACGCGAAGCATGGCAGCACCGGTTGATCGGACGTTCGTACCCAATCAACCGGAGTCCTCCGGTGGACACAACAGCATCACCCCACCCAGGCGGCATCGACGGGGCCGTAGCTCACCAGTTCCGCCGGCTGGAACCACAGGGCGATCTCGGCGGTCGCGTTCTCCGGGCTGTCGGACCCGTGAACGAGGTTGTTCTGTACGCTGATGGCGAAGTCGCCGCGGATGGAACCGGGTACCGCCTTCGCGCCGTCGGTCAGGCCGATCAGGTTACGGCCGACCACCACCGCCTCGCGGCCTTCCCACACCATCGCCACCGTCGGCCCGCTGGTGAGGAACGACAGCAGCGACTCGTAGAACGGTTTCCCCTTGTGAACGGCGTAGTGCTTCTCGGCCAGTTCGCGGGTGGCCTGCACCAATTTCAAGGCGGCGAGGCGAAGCCCCTTCCGTTCGAACCGGGCGGTGATGTCGCCGATGAGTCGCCGCTGGACGGCGTCGGGCTTGAGCAGGATGAGAGTCTGTTGCACGGGAGTGGCTCCGAACGGAGTGCGGGTGGGATGCCTTCATGGTGCGAACGGCCACCCGGTTCGGCCAGTCATTCTAGATCGACCATGAGTCGGCGGTAGGTGTCCTCGTCGATCTGGTCCGTGAGGTACTTGTAGCTGACGAGGTACTTG
Organism: Gemmatales bacterium; assembly: GCA_038247725.1. GTDB lineage: Bacteria > Planctomycetota > Planctomycetia > Gemmatales > Gemmataceae > JALHQU01. The sequence continues at coordinate 8,081 of JBBRUO010000141.1, read as the reverse complement.
CCGACCCGTCGCAGGTCCTGATCGAACCGCTCGGTGCGGAGGATGTTGCGGTCCAATCGGCTGTTGTCGGTCAGGTCGGCCAGCTTGACCGCGCGGGCGAGAGCGCTCGCCTTGCACCGCACGACGTAATCGACGTACTTCGCGTCGGGCGTCCGCGTCAGGCGGTGGACGGCGTCCAGCACCTCGGTGGAAAACCCTTCCCGTTCCAGGTCGTCGTGCGTGACGGCCGTGTCCTCGACGACGTCGTGCAGCACGGCGGCGACCCGCTCGTCATTCGACGACACGAGCATCATCACCCGCAGCGGGTGCAGGATATATGGGAGCAGTTCCTTGTCCGTCTGCCCGGCGTGAGCGGCGGCCGCGATCTGAATCGCCCGGTCGAGCGTGGCCATCGGTCACTCCGGCGTGGGGGCGGCGGCGGGCGGGGGCTTCGGCGGGCCGTTCAGCAGCTCGATCAGGTATTGAATGGCCACGTAGAAGACCGGGACGAAGAACACCGCCAGCACCGTCGAAGTAATCATCCCGCCGAACACGGCCGTGCCCAACGCCCGCCGGCTGGCCGCCCCGGCCCCGGTAGCGATCACCAGCGGCACCATGCCGAGGATGAACGCGATGGAGGTCATCAGGATCGGCCGGAACCGCAGCCGCGCGGCTTCCACCGCCGCGACGCGGATCGGCTTTCCGGCCAGCCGCAGTTCGCGCGCGAACTCGACGATCAGGATGGCGTTCTTGCTCGCCAGCGCGATGATGAGCACCACCCCGATTTGCGTGTAAATGTTGTTGTCCAGTCCGCTGATGACGACCGCCGCGACCACCCCCAGCAGGCCGAGCGGCACCACCAGGACGACGGCCAGCGGCAGCAGCCAGCTTTCGTACTGGGCCGCCAACACGAGATACACGAGGAACACCGACAGGGCGTATACGATGATCTCCTCGCCCGCCACCCGCTTCTCCTGATACGCGATGGACGTCCACTCGTATCCCATCGACTTCGGCAGCAACTCGTCGGCCACCTCTTCCATCGCCTTCAGCCCGTCGCCGGAACTGAACTGCGGCTTGGTCTGCCCGCTGATGGTGGCCGCCGGGTACAGGTTGTACCGGCTGACCGACTGCGGGCCGAGCCGCTTTTCCACCGCCAGCAGCGTGCCCAGCGGCACCTGCGCGCCGTCGCGGTTCTTCACCTCCAGCCGCCGCAGCAGGCTGGTGTCGGCGCGGAAGCCGGCGTCGGCCTGCACCCGCACCTGGTAGGTGCGGTCGAACTTGTTGAAGTCGTTCACATACACGGAGCCGAGGTTGGCCTGAAGCGCGGCGAACACGTCGCTCAGCCGCACCCCCATTTTTTCCGCCTTCTCGCGGTCGATGTTCAGGTAAATCTGCGGCACCCCGGCGCGGAACGTGGTGCGGATGCCGCGCGGCGGCGGCATGATCTCCGCGCGGGCGGCGGCGGCGGCGACAATGGCCTCCGTCCGCTCCTGGAGCGTCTCCAGCCCGACCCCCTCGCGGTCCTCGATCTTCATTTCAAACCCGCCGGCGAACCCCAGCCCCTGAATGGACGGCGGGACGATGACGAAAATGAACGCCTCGCGGATGCCGGCCAACTCCCCTTGAAGGGCACCGACCAACTTGTCCTGGCTCAGTTCCGGCGTGGTGCGAACGGACCAGTCTGACCAGCGGACGAACACCGTCGCCCCGTTCGGCGCGGCCGTCCCTTCCAACAGCGAGATGCCGCCGAGGGTGAACCAATTCTCGATCTTGCCTTCGTCCCGCCACCGCGCGAATACCTTGTTCATCTTGTCCGTCACTTCATGCGTGCGGTCCAACGACGCGCTGTCGGGCAACTGCACGGCGATCAGCACGTACCCCTCGTCTTCGGTCGGCAGGAAGCCGGTCGGCACCTGCAAGTACCACCAGACGGTGCCGGCGACGACGGCGACGAACAGCACCAGCACCGCCCACCAGACTTTCAGCAACTGGCGAATCGACCAGGCGTAGGCCTTTTCGACCGGTTTGTAGACGAAGTCGAATGCGCGGGTGAACACGTTCGGCCCCTTGTGCGGGCGGAGGTATGCGGCGCACTGGGCCGGCTTCAGGGTGAGGGCGTTCACCGCGCTGATGAGGGCCGTCGCGGCGATGGTGAGGGCGAACTGCCGGTACATCTGGCCGGTGATGCCGCCCAGGAACGCGGTCGGCACGAACACCGCCAGTAGCACGACGGTGATGGCGATGACCGGGCCGGTCACTTCGCTCATCGCCTTCACGGTGGCGTCGCGCGGCGTCATCCCCTGTTCGATGTGGTGGGAGGCGTTCTCGACGATGACGATGGCGTCGTCCACGACCACCCCGATGGCCAGGATCAGGCCGAACAGGGTGAGCAGGTTGATGGAGAAACCGAACAGGTACAGGAAGGTGAACGCCCCGATGATGGTGACGGGCACGGTGGTGGCCGGCACCAGCAGCGCCCGCCAACTCTGGAGGAACACCAGGATGACTAGCAGCACCAGCCCGCCGGCCTCCAGCAGCGTCGCATATACGTTGTTGATGGCCTTGGACACGAACGTCGTGGTGTCGAACGGGATGTCGTACTCCATCCCCTCCGGCAGCGTCGGCTTGATCTTCTCCATCGCGGCCGCCACGCGGTCGCGGACATCGACGGCGTTCGAGCCGGGCAGTTGGAAAATGAGCAGGTTCGTCGATTCGGTGGCGCTCTTCTCGGTGAAGGTGTCGTACGACTGCGCGCCAAGTTCCACTCGCGCCACGTCCCGCAGGTACACCAATTGGCCGTTCGCCCCGGCTTTGACGACGATGTTTTCAAATTGAGAAACGTCGGTCAGGCGGCCGAGCGTGGTGACCGTGAGTTGGAACGCCTGGCCGGCCGGGTTGGGCGGCTGCCCGACCTGCCCGGCGGCCACCTGCACGTTCTGCCGAGCGAGTGCCCCGATCACGGCGTCCGTAGTCAACTGGCGAGACGCCAGCTTGTCCGGGTCGATCCAGATCCGCATGGCGTACGCGCCGGCCCCGCGGACCTGCACGTCCCCGACACCGGTCACTCGCCGCAGGTCTTCCCTCACTCGCAAGGTGGCGTAGTTGGACAGGTACAGCCCGTCGAACTTCTTCGACGGCGAGATGAGCGACACCACCATCAGGATGCTGGCCGACCGCTTCTGCACCGACACCCCCTGCTGCCGCACCTCGTTCGGCAAGGTGGGCAGGGCGGACGACAGCAGGTTCTGCACCTGCACCTGGGCCTGGTCCAAGTCGGTGCCGATCTCGAACGTGATGGTGAGCGAGTAGCTGCCGTCGGCCGAGCTGGTGGAGGACATGTACATCATGTTCTCCACCCCGTTGATCTGCTGCTCGATCGGGGCGGCGACGGTGTCGGCCACGACGCGAGCGTTCGCGCCGGGGTAGACGGTGGACACCACCACCGTCGGCGGGGTGATGGCCGGGTATCGCTCGACCGGCAGTCGGGTGAGGGCGACCGCGCCGAACAGCATGGTAATGATCGCGATCACGTTCGCGAAGATCGGGCGGTCGATGAAGAAGCGGGAGATCACGGGAGGTCCTTCGGGTCGGCGGGGGGCGCTGTCAAAGGCGGGTGTTGGGATTGGGGAGGTTTTTTATGACCTCACCCCCCGCCCCCCTCTCCATGAATGGAGAGGGGGTGTTCCACCCGCACCGGTGGAACGGACATTCGGCGGAGCGACCCGAACCACCCAGGGAAACCAGGTCAGGAATCCGGCTAATCGGCGACGTTTTCATTTTGAACACCCCCTCTCCGTCCCGGAGAGGGGGACGGGGGGTGAGGTCTTCCACGAAGTCCCCCCCTCACTTCGCGGGCAGCGGGGGTGCGCGGAAGGCCCACTCCTCCGGGGTGACGGGGGCCCCCGGCCGCGCCTTCTGCAAGCCGACGACGATGACGACGTCCGTCGCTTTCAGCCCCTCCTCGATGGCGACCACCGACCGAACCGGCGCGGGCGGCGCGTCGGCGGCCGCCTTCGGGCTGGTCATCGTCCACCCCGGCGCGGGGGCCGCGCCGGCAGCCGGCTTCCGCCACACCGGCGGGCCGGGCAACACAGTTACCGTCCGCTTCTGCACCTCGTTTCCCGCGCCGACGACGTACACGAACGACCCTTCCTGACCGGTCATGAGGGCCTCTTCGGGGATCACGATCAGGGGCCGCTCCTCCCCATCGGGCACCTGCACGCGGGCGAACATGCCAGGAACGAGCAGGCGGGTCTTGCCGTCCGGCCCGACCGGGTTGTCGAACAGCCCCCGCACGCGGATGGTGCCGGTGCCGGAATCGACGCGGTTCTCCCGGAAGTCGATGACGCCTTCGTGCGGGTAGCCGGTCTCGGTGGCGATGCCCAGCGCCACCGGCACCGTGGCCGGGCCGGTCTGCTCGCGGGCGGCGCGGAGCCGTTCGACCAAGTCCCGCTCCGGGGCATCGAAGTACACGAACAGCTTGTCCATCCGCACGATGGTGGTCAGCAGGGTCGCGTCCGTCTGCCCGACGAGGTTGCCTTTCGTCACAAGAGTGCGGCTGATGTGACCGGCGATGGGCGCGCTAATGCGGGTGTAATCGACTTGCAATTGGGCGTTGTCGCGGGCGGCGTTGCCCGACGTGCGGTTGGCCTCGGCGATCTTCTTGCTCGCCTCGGCCACCTTCCGGTTCGCCAACTCGGCGGCGGCCAGCGCCTCCGCCTTGTCCAGTTCGTCCCCGGACGCCGCGACCCCGATCCGCTTCAGCCGCGCGACGGTGGCGGCGGCGGAGCGGTATTGCACCTCGGCTCCGGCGATGTCGGCGACCGCCTTGTCGATGTCCGCTTCCGACCGCGTGATGTCCGCCTTCGCCCGCTTCACCGCCGACTCGTACTCGCGGGGGTCGATGGTGTACAACTCGGCGTCCTTGGCGATGTCGTCCCCGTCGAGGAACTTCACTTCCGTGAGGATGCCCTTCACCCGCGCGCGGATCTGCACCGTCTCGACCGCGTCGAGGTACCCGTTGTACTCGTGGTACGCCTGGATCGGGTACACCAGCGGATGCACCACGGTGACGGTCGGCGGCGGCATGGCCGGGGGGCCGGCGGGCGGTTTCCCACACCCGGCGACGGCTGTCGCCCCCAGAAGAATGCCAAGGAAGCGGGTGGCGGCCGCACGCGGTCGTGTCACGGGTGGAATCCCCGGCGGATCGGGAGGACGGAAGGAGCCGATGCAACGGCCATTGATAGTCACGCGTGGCGGTTTCGGACAACGAATCGGCCGAGCATCGCGCGGGCGTGCGTGCGACGCCCGCGCGAACTCGACTTGGTTGCGGGCCGCCGGGTGGTGTGGTACGGTCGGAAGGCGTGCCGCGCCTCACCGCCGGTCGCGCCTCGCCTCTCTCCCGGAGAACGCCATGACTTCCCGACGGATCCTGTTCCCCGCCCTGACGTTCGCCCTGATGGCGCTCCTCGTTTTGGGGAGTGGTCGGGCGCAAGACGACAAGAAGAAGGACGACAAGAAGACGCCGGTGAAGAAGCAACCAATGCCGGCCGTCGAACCGACCGCCGCGAACGTCAAGTACGGGCCGCACGAGCGGAACGTCCTCGACTTCTGGCAGGCCAAGTCCGACGCCCCGACCCCGCTGGTCTTCTGCATCCATGGCGGCGGTTGGTCGAACGGCGACAAAAGCAGCTACTACCGGCAGGTCAAGAACTTCCTCGACAACGGCCTGTCCGTGGTGACGATCAACTACCGGCTGATGGCCCAAGCGAACGCCCAGAAAGTGATGCCGCCGGTGAAGGCCCCGCTGGAAGACGCCGCCCGCGCTCTCCAGTTCGTCCGCTCGAAGGCGAAGGAGTGGAACATCGACAAAACGCGAATCGGGGCGACCGGCGGTTCGGCTGGGGCCTGCTCCTCCCTGTGGCTGGCGTTCCACGACGACATGGCCGACCCGAAGAGCGAAGACCCGGTGAAGCGGGAATCGACCCGCCTGAATTGCGCCGCCGTGAACGGCGCTCAGGTGTCGCTCGACCCGAAGGAGACCCGCGCGTGGCTGCCGAACTACACTTACGGGGCACACGCATTCGGGCTGAAGAACCTCGACGAAGTGGAGAAACAGCGGGAGAAACTGGCCCCGTGGATCCAGGAGTACTCGCCCATCCGCCACGTCACGAAAGATGACCCGCCCGTCGGCCTGTACTACGGCGGCACGAAAGGGGCGAAGGTCGGCGAAGTTCACCCGGACCCGACGCACTCGCCTATCCTCGGCATCAAGCTCGCCGAGGCGTTGAAGGCGGCCGGCGTGCCGGTAGAGTTCCACTCGAACACCGAGCCGAACGCCAAACTCCCCAACTCGGCGGCGTACCTCATTCAGCATCTGAAAAAGTGACACTCGCCGTGGCGGTCGTGAGGGGGCGGGGTCGGGAGCCAAGTCCCACCCCGCCCTTCGCGCTCGTCACCCGCCGAAGTCGTACACGGTGACGGCAACACCTCGCCGGGAAAGGGCTTCCACGATCAGCGGTTCGATCCGCTCCCACTTCCCACCGGCGAGGCCACAGCCGATCCGGGGCATGTGAACGGTCGCTCCCAGTTCCACCGCCGTGTCCGCGATGGCCGCGAGACCGGCAGCGACAGCCTCGTAGCGGATCGGCGGGCCGCTCGACCCTTTCGTGATGCCGTGCTGGCCGATCAGGTTGGCGACGACGATGTCCGCCCGCACCGGGACGAACCGCACCGCGCCGAGGGCGAACCCGCCGGCGGTGCCGAGGTTCGCCCACGCCTTGAAGTCGGCCTCCGGCTCCGGCCAACGGGCGGAGATCGCCAGCACGAACCCTTTGCCCCAACGGCCGAGGTCGTTGCAGCAGTGGACGATGATCTTGGGGCCGGCGGCCTGCGGGTCGGTGGCATCGCCGGTCAGGTAACGAATGGGAAACATCGGGTCCGCTCACTTCCCAGAGGAATGGGGGAAGGAAGGAGCGGACCCGATGCCGAGGGGTTCGGTATGTCGGTAGCCGGTTCTCTCAGGCGTCGGCGTTCGGCGACTTCTTACTGAACTTCTTCTTGGCAGCGCGGACGCCGAGCAGCGACAGGCCCACCAGCGCGGTGACGACCGTCGCCGGTTCCGGGACGACGGGCGGGCAGTGCTGGGGCGGCTGATTCGGCGGGACGGTCGGCGGCACCTCCTTGGGCACCACCGGCACGAACGGCGGCGGCACCACCGGGACGATCGGCTGCTGGGTCGGCGGGACCGTGACGACCGGCGGCACGACCGGCACCTGCGGGGCGACGGTGGGCGGGTCGTTGCCGGTCGGGATCGGCGGGAAGAAGCCGGTGGCCGTGCCGGAGAAGACAGTGAACGTCGTGAGACCGGCGGCGGCGGTGGTGCCGACCCATTTCGTTAGACGGAACGACATCGTAAATCCCCCAGAAAGGTCCGCTCATGCGGGTGCCGGGGATTCATCGGACGCCGCACTCTCCCCGCATCATCCGAATCCGCCGTACCCGCCGGTTCTTCCGCGCCCACCGATTCCGCCGGCGGCCTCCCCAACTCTCCCATCCGGCGAGTCGGGCGCATCACTCGCCCCCGTCACAATGTGCCCAACGGGTCCGGGAATCGCTGCGGCGGTGCGTCGCGTGGCGGGATCGGGTACCGGCGGCTGGCGCGGGGGGACGAACACACTGGCTAGGACAAGCGGCTCCGGAAATCCGCCGCCGCTGGGTCAGATGTCCGTGGTCAGGAGGACTCAAGATGCGCCTACCAATTGCCGGTGTCGGCTTCACTCTCGCCTGCTCGGCCCTGCCCGCGGTCGCGCAAACGCCCGCCCCGTCGCCCGCCGCCACACTCGGCCGCGTCCAATTCTTGGATGTCCCCGGCGAGACGGCGCGGGGTCAGTTCTCGCCCAGCCCGCTGCCCCGTTTCGAACCGGTCGGGCTGCCACGACGGGCGGCGATGCAAGCCCCCGCCGGACAGCCGGGCGAAACGCTCCCCCAGCCGAAGCCGCTGCCGGGACCGAAGGTCGGTGAGGAGCGGAACGGCGGTACCAACCCCGGTCCCGGCGTTCCCATCGGCCCGCCGACGTACCCGCAGCCGTACGGCCCGC